>CAXSES010000484.1:0-1322 GCA_964236225.1 uncultured Acetobacteraceae bacterium | reverse complement strand
ATGGGCGTCGGGCCGGGCGACGGGCCAGGGGAGCGGCCAGGGGAGGGGACGCCGAGGTCACGAGCCGCCTTGCCGGCCCGCGAGGCCGAGCCTGGGGCGGTAAGCGGTGCCGAGGAGGAACAGGGTAAGCAGGAAAGGCGCCCACCAGATGCCGGGGAAGCGGCCGATCGCGCCGTGCTGCACCCAGGTCCGCGCCGAGGTGCACAGCAGGTAGTAGCCGAAATAGATGAAGAACGCGACGCCGAGCCTGGAGTGGCGGCCCTGGCGCGGCCGCACGCGGCTCAGCGGGATGCCCATCAGCCCGAGCAGCAGCGTGGACAGCGGGGTGGACAGGCGCCATTGCAGCTCGGCGATGTCCTCTGGCGAGCCGGACGCCACGAGGTGGGCGGTGCTGGCGGCCACGGCGCTGTAGCCGGGCGGGTCGGCGTCGCGGAACTCCGGGTTCACGGCCACGCCCTGGGCCTCCACGACCTCGTCGGGCCGCCCGCCGTCGCGGTCGATCTCGTAGATGTGGGCGTCGCGCAGCCAGACCTCGGAGCCGGCCCCGGCGCCCGCGCGCGGCGCCGCCGTGGCGTCGCGGGCGCTGATGATCTCCGTGCGGTCGTGGTGGCGTATGCGCGCGAACACGTCGCGCGCCGGCGCGCCCAGGCCGTCGCGCCGGCCGAGATAGACCACCCTGGCGCCGTTCCGGCCCACGTAGAACGAGCCGGCCGCCATCGCGTCCACGTCGAGCAGCAGCGCCGCCTGGTCCGAGACGGCGTGCAGCCTCTGGTACGCCCATGGCCGCACCACCAGCGACAGCCCGGCGACGGCCAGCGCCAGGCACGCCGACAGGGCGAGCACCGCGCGCGTCATCGTGCCGGGCGTCATGCGCAGCGCGAACATCGCGACGAACTCGGACTCGCCGTAGAGCCTGGCGAAGGAGAGCATGACGGAGAGGTAGAGCGAGGCCGGGATCAGCACCTCGAGCGAGATGAGCAGCTTGAGGCCGATCAGCTCGGCGATCGCGCCGGCGGGCAGCAGGCCCTCCGCCGCGTCCGACAGGAAGCCGGCGGCGCTGTAGCTCGCGAACAGGGCGACGAGGATGCCAAGCGTCGCCAGCAGCGGCCGGCTCAGCGCGCGGACCAGGTAGCGGCTGATGATCAAGGCCGGCCGGCCGCCAGGCTGCGCCACGCGCGTCTCGTCCCGATGATCCGCCCCTCCACCGGCCGCGCCCAGGGGGCGGCCACGCGGGGGGCCATAGCAAATCCTGGCGGGCGTGTCAGCGTCGCAGGCAGGAGGCAAGGCCGGGCTCTGCCCAGACCCGCCAGGGGGAGGTCCCC
>CAXSES010000483.1:0-2505 GCA_964236225.1 uncultured Acetobacteraceae bacterium | reverse complement strand
TAAGTATTGGTTTCCAAAGGCGAGCCTTTGGCGGGGTCCAGGGGCAGCGCCCCTGGCCTTGCTTCCTGCCTCGCCGCTCACTCGTCGGCGAGCCGCGTGACCGCGCTCCCCTGCCCCGGCTCGCCGTCGCCGAGCCGCCCCAGCAGCGCCGCGAGAAGCCCTGCCGCCTCCGCCTCGAAGCGCCAGGGCGGGTTGACCACCAGCAGCCCCGACCCGTTCAGCCGCGCCGGATCGGTCGGCTCGCGCAGCCACAGCTCGGCCGCCACCACGTCCCGCAGCGCCGCCTCGCGGATCGCGGCGTGGAAGGCGCGCACGGGCGCGCGGTGCTTGATGGGATACCAGGCGGCCAGCACCCCGCCCGGGAAGCGCGCATGCGCCCCCGCCAGGGTCGCGGCGAGGCGGGCGAACTCGCCCGGCTGCTCGAACGGCGGGTCGAGCAGCACCAGGGCGCGCCGCTCCGGCGGCGGCAGGAAGGCGCGCAGGGCGTCGTGGCCACAGCGACGGTGCACGGCGACCTGCCGGTCGGCCTCGAACAGCCGGCGCAGCGCCGCGTGCTCCCCGGGGTGCAGCTCGCAGCACAGCAGCCGGTCCTGCGGCCGCAGCAGCGCGCGCACCAGCGCCGGCGAGCCGAGATAGGGATGCGGCCCCGGCCCTGCGTCGCCTGCCGCGCCTGGCTGCGTGCCCGCCCCGCCCGCCCCGCCCGCGTCGCCCGCGCCGCCCGCCTCCGTGCCCGCCTCGCCCGCGCCGGGCTCGCCAAGCAGCCCCTTGCCGTCCCGGGCCTCGTCCGGCAGCCCGTGCGGCAGGGCCAGCGACACGTACTCGCGCAGCGCGTCGGGCGGGTCCGGCCACAGCCGCGCGATCCCCGAACGCCACTCCCCGGTGCGCCGGGCCGCCTCGCCCGCCAGGTCGGTGCGCCCGGAGCCGGCGTGGGTGTCGATCACCGCGAACGCCGCCGGCTTGCGCCGCATCGCCGCCATCAGCCAGACCAGCAGCGCGTGCTTGACGCAGTCCGCCGCGTTGCCCGCGTGGAAGGCATGGCGGTAGTTCATGCGCCCTCCCGCCGCGGCGCGCCCTGCCCCGCTCCCCGCGGGCCTGACCCGTCCCGCCCCGCTTCTTCCCCCTTCCGCCCGCCCGGCGGCTCCGGCCCATTGCGTCCAGGCGCGGGCACCACGGGACTCCCGGGCGGGCGCATCTCGTCGAGCGGCCAGCGCGGGCGCGGTGCGACGTCGCGGCCGTCCGCCTCGCCGAGCCTGAGACGCTCGATCCCCGCCCAGGCCACCATCACCGCGTTGTCCGTGCACAGGCGAGGCGGCGGCGCCACCATCCGCGCGCCGGCCCGCCCCGCCGCCGCGGACAGCGCCGCGCGGATCGTGGCGTTGGCCGCGACGCCGCCCGCCACCACCAGCAGCCTCGCCCCGGGCAGCATCGCCAGGGCGTGCGCCGCCCGGTCCGCGAGCACGTCGGCGCACGCGGCCTGGAACCCGGCGGCGAGGTCGGCGGCGTCCGCGCGCGGCAGCGGCCCGGCGGGGTAGGCCGCCACGCGCTGCGCCACGGCGGTCTTGAGCCCGCTGAAGCTGAAGTCGCACCCCGCCCGCCCCAGCATCGGCCGCGGCAGCGCCACCCGCGCGGGGTCGCCGTCGCGCGCCAGCCGCTCCAGCGCCGGGCCGCCCGGCCAGCCCAGCCCGAGCATCTTGGCCACCTTGTCGAAGGCCTCGCCCACCGCGTCGTCGACCGTGCCGCCCAGCCTGCGGGTGCGCCCGACGCCCTCCACCGCGACGCACTGGCAGTGCCCGCCGGAGACCAGCAGCAGCAGGTAGGGGAACGCCGCCCCGCCCTCGACAAGGCCCGGCAGCCGCGCGGTGAGCGCGTGCGCCTCCAGGTGGTTGACCGCGACGAACGGCACGCCGGCCGCGATCGCGATCCCCTTGCCCACCCCGCTGCCGACGATCAGGCCGCCGATCAGGCCCGGCCCGCAGCTCGCCGCCACCCCGCCCAGCGCCGCGGGCTCCACGCCCGCCCGCCCCAGCGCCTCGCGCACCAGGCGCGGCAGGTGGGCCAGGTGGGCGCGCGCCGCGATCTCGGGCACCACGCCGCCGAACGCCGCGTGCTCCTCCTGGCTCAGCAGCGCCTCGGCGAGGATGTCGCCCCCGGGCGAGAGCACCGCCACGCCGGTCTCGTCGCAGGAGGACTCGATCCCGAGCACGGGGCCAAGCACTGGGCCGAGCACCGGCCGCGGCGCGCTCACCGCAGCACCCGCCCGCGCGGACGGAGGCGGCCTGGTTCCGGCGGGCCGGAAGCAGGCAAGGCTGGGCTCCCCCTCCGCTGCCCATTCCAATGGCCCAAGCGGGCCACCGGAACCTTCGGGCAGCTCCGCCCAGACCCGCCAGGGGGCAAGCCCCCCCTGGACCCGCTTCCCTTAAGCAAGGCCGGTCCAGGGGCGGCTCGCCCCTGGCGGAGTTTGAGGCAGAGCCTCAACCTTGCTTGCCTCACCGGCCGCCCCGAAGG
>CAXSES010000482.1:0-2506 GCA_964236225.1 uncultured Acetobacteraceae bacterium | reverse complement strand
CTCGAACAGCTTGAACGGCTTGTGCAGGAAGGCCGTGTAGCCCGCGCAGCGCTGGGCGACCGCCGCCTCTGGCATCGAGCTCATCATCACGACCGGGATGCCCCGCGACGCCGCATCGGCCCTGATGCCGGCCAGCATGGTGGCCCCGTCCATCACCGGCATCATGTAGTCGGACAGCACCAGCGCCGGCCGCTCGCTGGCCAGCAGCTCCAGCCCGTCCCTGCCGTTCATGGCGATCACGACCCGGTGGCCCTGCTCCGTCAGCACGGCGTCGAGCAGCTCCGCGATGCCGAACTCGTCCTCCACCACCAGCACCGTCGCCATGGTCAGACCCCGCGCCTCGCCGCCGGCGCCTGGCCGCGCGCGCCGCCTTCCCGGCGCGGGCCGGCCAGGGCGGCGTCGGCGCCGGCGAGCGTCCCCTCGATGCGCAGGCCATGGCCGGTGGTGACGTACTCGTAGAGCGACGGGTCGAAGTCGCTGTTGCGGACCTTGAGGACGGAGACCACGCGGTGCAGGCGCGCGCCCATCTCGACGTAGCGCATCAGGATGAGGTTGTCGGACGGAACGGTGAGGTCGCGGGCTGGCTCGCGGATGTAGGGGCCGGTCATGTCCGGCACGGCGAGCGTGTAGATCGTCGTGACCCCGAGCGCCCGCAGCTCGTTCATCAGCGCGGTCAGGTACTGGTTCAGGCGCACCGGCTCGACCGCGGCGCTCTGGAAGGCGCCCAGGCCGTCGATGACCAGGCGGCGCACGCCCCGGCGCCGCACGTTCTCCAGCAGCCGCTCCCCGTAGGCGTCCAGCAGGCCGTCGGTCGGCGGCTGCCACAGCACCTCGACCGCGCCGCCGTCGAGCAGGGCGCCTAACGGCCGGCACACCCTGTCCGCCTTGAGGCGCAGGCGCGCCGGCGTCTCGTAGAAGCCGAAGAACAGGCCAGGCCCGCCATCGCCGCACTGCGACAGGAACTGCAGCCCGAGCGTCGTCTTGCCCACGCCGGACGGCCCCATGACCATGGTCGTGGACGCGGCCGGCAGGCCGCCGCCCAGCATGGTGTCCAGCCGGTCCACGCCGCTGCGCACCGTCTCGGCCGCGTCCGGCTCCAGGCGCGACGGACGGGCCAGCAGCGCCTCGATCCTGGGATAGACGACCAGGCCGTCGCCGGTGATGCGGAAGGCGTGCCGGCCGCGCAGGCAGTCGGTGCCGCGCAGCTTCACCACCTGCAGCGTGCTCTCGGACGACCAGCCGAGCAACTGGTCGCTCAGCTCCACGATGCCGTCGACGATGGTGTACTCCGGCGTCTCCTTCACGCCCATGGCGCTGCTGAGCAGGAACATCGTGCAGTCGGTCGCGATGGCGATGCTCTGCATCTCGTGGACGAACTCGTTGAAGTCCTGCTCCTCCGACACCTTGCGCTGCGCGGTGGCGAAGCCGTCCAGGATCAGGACGGTCGCCTTGTGCCTCGTGACCTCCCGGCGCAGCAGGTCGCGCAGGCCGGGGTAGCCGTCCGCCTTCAGGGTGCCGAAGCCGTTGAGGTAGGTGACCTGGTCGGGGACCTTCGAGATGTCGAAGAACGACATGCCGCCCAGGTGCTGCATCATGCGGGCGTGGTACTCGGCCAGCAGGGTGGTGTAGAGCGCCTGCCCGCCCTGTGCGGCGTGGTTGAAGGCGATCTGGTTGGCGAGCGTCGTCTTGCCTGTGCCGGGCGTGCCCTGGACTATGTAGACGCCGCCCGCCAGGAAGCCGCCGCCAAGGATGGTGTCCAGGCCGCGGACGCCGGTCGGCACCCGCCTGAGGCCGGTGCCGTCGCTGCCGCTCACCGGGATGCCTGTTCCGCGCGCCGCGGCAGGGTCACGGTGAACAGGGCGCCTCCGCCCGGGGCGTCCCCGACCGCGACCGTGCCGCCCATCGCCTCCGCAAGCTGGCGCACGAGCCACAGGCCGACGCCGAAGCCGCTGCGCCGCTCCCCTGGCCCGACCGCCCGCTCGAAGCGCTCGAACACCCGCGCCCGGTCGGCGGCGGGTATCCCGCCCCCATGGTCGCGCACCTGGATGCGGACGTCCCCGCCGCGCGGTTCGGCGGACAGCCCGATGGGTGATCTGCCGCCGTACTTGATGGCGTTGGCAACCAGGTTGTCCACGATCTGCTCGACGGCCAGGCGGTCCCAGTTGACCGAAAGCATGTCAGGCCCGGTCACCGTGATGGGGCTGCCGGCGCGCCGGGCGGCCTCGGCGGCGTCGGCGGCCACGCCATGCAGCAGGGCCATGATGTCGAACGCCTCCAGTTCGAGTTGCAGCTTGCCGCTGGTGATGCGCGACACGTCGAGCAGGATGCCCGCCCGCTTCATGTAGTGGTGCATCGCGTGCTGAACACGCTCCAGCCTCCGCTCCACCTGGTCCGGCGGGCAGCGGCCTGCCCTGATCGCGTTCAGCAGAAGCTCGATCTGGCCGATGATCGGCTGCATGGGGTTGCGAAGCTCATGGGCGGCGACCGCCATGAACGTGTCGCGCGC
>CAXSES010000481.1:0-2510 GCA_964236225.1 uncultured Acetobacteraceae bacterium | reverse complement strand
ACCCCGACGTGTGGGTGTTCACCGACGACATCTACGAGAAGCTGGTCTATGACGGATTCAGGCCGGCGACGATCGTGCAGGTCGAGCCGCGCCTGCGCGAGCGCACCGTGACCATGAACGGCGTGTCCAAGGCCTACGCGATGACCGGCTGGCGCATCGGCTACGCGGGCGCGCCGGTCTCGATCATCAAGGCGATGGACAAGCTGCAGAGCCAGTCCACCTCGAACACCTCCTCGATCAGCCAGGCCGCGGCGGTCGAGGCGCTGAACGGCCCGCAGGGGTCGATCGCGGCGATGGCGCAGGCCTACCAGGGGCGGCGCGACCTCGTGGTCGAGATGCTGAACCAGGCGCCTGGCCTGCATTGCCACAAGCCGGAGGGGGCGTTCTACGTCTACCCCTCGATGCAGGGCTGCATCGGCAAGACCAGCCAGGGCGGCGCCGCGATCGCCGACGACGAGGGCTTCGTCACGGCCCTGCTCGACGAGGAGGGCGTCGCCGCCGTGCACGGGGCGGCGTTCATGTTCCCCGGGCACTTCCGCATCAGCTACGCCACCGACACCGACAGCCTGCGCGAGGCGTGCGGCCGCATCCAGCGCTTCTGCCAGGGGCTGCGCTGAGCAGGGAGCAAGGCCGGGCTCTGCCCGGACCCGCCCCGTGCTTGAAGGTGGGGGCGAGCCGCCCCTGGACCCGGCATCTGTTAGGAGCAGGCCGGGGATTTCCGGAGAACGTGAGGCTTCCTTTCGAATGCATTCTCAAGGCGCTGCCTTGAGCGGGATCCCCGCCTCCAGGCATGGGGGGCAGAGCCCCTGGCCTTGCCTGCTGCCTTCGGCGCGGCCCTGATGCCGCCCCTGCTCGCGCGGCGCCTGGCCGATGCGCCGGTGGCCGCCAGCGTGGCACTCACGGTGCGCGCGCGCGCGATGCGGGCGCAGGGCCTCGACGTGATCCTGCTGACCATCGGCGAGCCGGATTTCGCGACGCCTGGGCACGTGGTTGAGGCGGCGCACCAGGCGGCGCTCGGCGGGCAGACCCGCTACCCGCCCCAGGACGGCGCGCCCGCGCTCAAGGCGGCGATCCAGCGCAAGCTCGGCCGTGACGGGTTGCAGTACGGCCTCGACGAGATCGTGGTGGGCAACGGCGGCAAGCAGGTGATCTTCGACGCGCTGATGGCCACGCTCGATCCCGGCTCCGAGGTGATCGTACTTGCGCCGTACTGGAACGCCTACTCCCTGGTGGCGCAGCTGCTTGGCGGGGTGGCGGTGGCGGTGCCCTGCCTGGAGGCGGATGGGTTCCGGCCCCGCGTCGCGGCAATCGAGGCGGCGATCACGCCGCGCACGCGATGGCTGGTGCTGAACTTCCCGAACAACCCGACCGGTGCCGTGTGCGATGCCCGCGACCTCGCGGCGATCGGGGCGATGCTGCTGCGCCACCCGCAGGTCTGGGTGATGTCGGACGACCTGTACGAGTCCCTGCGCTTCGACGGCGCGCCGCACGCCACGATCGCGGCGGTGGTGCCGACGCTGCGCGAGCGCGTACTGACGCTGGGCGGGGTGTCGAAGACCTACGCGATGACCGGCTGGCGAGTCGGCTACGGCGCCGGGCCGCGGACCCTGGTGCGAGCGATGGCGACGGTGCAGGGGCACGCGACAGCCGGCGTGTGCGCCTCCGCCCAGGCAGCCGCCGCGGCGGCCCTGGACGGGCCCCAGGACGAGGTCGGGGTCATGCGCGGCGCCTACCGTCGGCGCCGCGACCTAGTGGTCGACGCGCTGGCCGCGGCGCCGGGCCTGGGGTGCCACCGGCCGGACGGGGCGTTCTACGTCTATCCCTCGGTGGCCAGCCTGATCGGGCGGCGCAGCAGGGGCGGGCGAAGCCTGACCACCGACGAGGACGTGTGCGTCGCCCTGCTGGAGGAGGCCCACGTCGCCACCGTGTTCGGCGCGGCGTTCGGCATGAGTCCCTATCTGCGGCTGTCCTGCGCGGCGAGCGACGCGGTTCTGGCGGAGGCGTGCCGGCGCGTCGTCCGTTTCTGCGAGGCGGTTGACTGATCGCGGCGTTCGCGCGACTGGATGCGGTGGCACCCGGGTCTTCACGCGATCTCGGGTGCCATGCCTGACAGGCACATGGCCACATTGTCAGTTAGCAGAAACAAAGTCTTACACAGTTTTGCCAAAGCAGGGTGTAAGCTCCCATCGTTTCGCAGAATCTGGAGGCAGGATGTCCGCGAGCTTGAAGCACAGACCCGCAACCGCCAGGTCCGACGCTGACGCAGAGTCCCCGATCCGGCGACAGCCTCAGGTCGGGCCGTCCCGACGCCGGCGACGCGCCAGCAACAGGCTGGGCAAAGTGGTCGCCCTGTGTGCGATGGGCGCCTGGGCCGTGGTCGGGCTGATGCCGGTGATTGCCGCGCTCTACGCGATCTACGGATACTAACACCGAGGGTTGTCTGAAGCGACCGGTGAGCAGGCAAGGTTGAGGCTCTGCCTCAAACTCCGCCAGGGGAAGGTCCCCTGGAC
>CAXSES010000480.1:0-2513 GCA_964236225.1 uncultured Acetobacteraceae bacterium | reverse complement strand
AGGGGCGGCTCTGGGCGGAGCTGGCCAGAGGGTCCGATGGCCCGCCTGGGCCATCGGAATGGCAGGCGGAGGGAGAGCCCGGCCCTGCTTGCTGACAGGTTGATGCAGGAAGCCCCTGGCATGATGCGCCCCGGCGCGTGGTGGCGACGCTGGCCGACGCTGTGGCCGCGCAGCCTGGCGTCGCGCACCGCGCTCGTGGTGCTGGCCGGGCTGATGGCGGTGCAGGCCGGCGGGCTCGCGATCCACACCGCCGACCAGCGGCAGGTCCGACGCGTCGAGATCGCGCGCGGCCTCGGCCTGCGCCTGCTGCGCTTCTACCGCGTGGTGGAGCGCACGCCCGCGGCACGCCAGGCCGAGGTGATCCGCGGCCTGGGCGAGGAACTGCGCCACGTCTCGCTCGACGCGGAGCCGGTGGCGAACGGCCTGCCGCCGGCGCCGCCTGGCTTCGTGCACGCGATCGAGGTCGACATGCCCTCCACCCCGCTCACGGCAGCGGAATATCCCCGCGACATACGGGTGTTCGGCGGGCCGCGGCTGCACGAGGTCGGGCTGGCGCTGCAGCTTCCGGACGGGCAATGGCTGAACCTCGCCGTGTCGATGCGCCGCGCGCCCGACGTGCAGTCGACGGCCTTCCTCACCGCGTTCCTGGCGATGACTGCGGCGGCGGCGGCGCTGATCCTGTGGGCGGTGCGCCGGCTGACGGCGCCGGTGCGCACTCTGGCCGCGGCTGCGGAACGCCTCGGCCTCGACGTGAACGCGCCGCCTCTGCCGGAGGGCGGCCCTTCCGAGGTCGCCAAGGCGGCGGCGGCGTTCAACACCATGGCCGCGCGCATCCGCAGCTTCGTCGACAACCGCACCTTCCTGCTGACCGCGATCGGCCACGACCTGCGCACGCCGATCACCCGGCTCAAGCTGCGCTCCGAGTTCATCGACGATGACGAGCTGCGCCGCAAGTTCCTCTCCGACCTCGACGAGCTGGAGGCGATGGTGTCCTCCGCCCTGGCGTTCGGCCGCGACGCGCTGGACCGCGAGCCGATGGTGGCGATCGACCTCGGCGCGCTGCTGCGCACCGTGCTCGACGAGGCGGGCGACGCCGATCCAGGTGCCGCCGACCGCCTGGGCTGGGCCGGGCCGCCGCGCCTCGTGGTGCAGGCCTCGCCGATCGCGCTGAAGCGGGCGTTCGCCAACCTGGTCGGCAATGCCGTGGCCTACGCCGGCGGGGCCGAGATCACCGCAGGCGGACCCAGCGGCGGCGTGCTCACCGTGCTGGTCGACGATGACGGGCCCGGCATGCCGCCCGAGCTGCTGGAGCGCGTGTTCGAGCCGTTCCACCGCGGCGAGCCGAGCCGCTCGCGCGAGACCGGCGGCACCGGGCTGGGCCTGTCGATCGCACGCAACATCCTGCGCGCGCACGGCGGCGAGGTCGTGCTGCGCAACCGAGAGGGCGGCGGGCTGCGGGCGGTGGTGACGCTGCCGGCCTGAAGGCAAGGCCAGAGCTCTGCCCCAATTCCTGAAAGCGGGGACCCGCCAGGGGGAACTTCCTGGACCGGCTTCTTCCAGAAAAAGGGTTCCAAGGGCCCTGCCTTTGGCGGGGTCCCCGCCTTGAAGCATGGGGGGCAGAGCCCCTGGCCTTGCTTGCTGAATCGGTCATCGCATTCGGCATCGGGTGTGTGGACGGTCTCGCATCGCCCAGGGTCGGGGAGCAGGAACCCTCCATTCCCTGCTTGGCTCACTTCCGCCCGCCATGCGCCAAAGCCGACAGGTGCGCGCCAGCCCGGCGATGAGTGCAAGCCGCTGCACTTAGTGCGACGGGCAGCGCACCAGCGGGTTCGGGAAGTCCGCGCATCCCGTGAACACGATCTCGTTCTCGCTGCGGCGCTGCACGTGCAGCACGTCGGCGCTGTCGCAGCCGAAACCGGTGCTGCCGGGCGGCTCGATGCCGAGGGCGCTGGACGCGGGGCCGCCGCCCTGGCTGATGAAGCGGAACTCCGCGCCCTGCGGCGAGGTGCGGACCGTCTCGATCTGGCGCTGCAGGTAGACCGGGTCGGCCACGGTGGCGCGCAGCACCACGTCGCGGGTGAAGATCACCGTCGGCGTGGCCAGGCAGCTCTCCGCCGTCATCGAGCCAGCCGGGGCGGGAAACAGGCCGCCGGTCCAGCTCCCGAACAGGAAGGAGTGTGGCGGGCCGCTGCGCGCGCGTTGCGGGACCTGCGCCTCCTGCGCGTGTTGCGCCCGCTGCAAACCCGGGGCGCCTCGCGCGTCTGCGAGGGCGAGCGGCAGACACAGCACGGCGAGGCTTGCGCCGGCGATCAGGCGTGTGGTGAGGCGCATGCTTCCATCCCATCCGGCGTCGTCGCGGCCACGCCGTCGCGGCCCGGTGCCCGGATATCGCAGGCTAGACCATCACCGCCCGGCCGGCGAGCGCCGGGCGGGCTGCAGAAGGCAGGTAAGCAAGGCCAGGGGCTCTGCCCCTGGACCCCGCCAAAGGCAGGGCCCTTGGAACCCGTCTCTTA
>CAXSES010000479.1:0-2529 GCA_964236225.1 uncultured Acetobacteraceae bacterium | reverse complement strand
CTGGGCTCTGCCCAGACCCGCCAGGGGCGAGCCGCCCCTGGACCGGCACAACTTAGACTTGTTCCCGGCCGAGTGTACACTGCGTGGCCCGGCATGATCGGATATGCCACCACACCCGCCGCATAGGCCACGAACAGTCGGTGTAAAACGAGTCTAAGTATTGGTTTCCAAAGGCGAGCCTTTGGCGGGGTCCAGGGGCAGAGCCCCTGGCCTTCTTGCTGAATCAGTCACCGCATCTGGCCACTGATATCAGACAAATCAATGCCGAAGGCGAGCCTTTGGCGAGGTTCGAGGCCCAGTGCTTGAAGGCGGGGCCTGCCTCCGCCGCTGCCCGGCTGGCCGCTAGCGCGCGAGCAGCGTCAGCACCGCGCACTCCGCGACCTGCTCGGCCGCGCCCAGCAGGTCGCCTGTCCGCCCCCCCAGCGCCCGCCGCCCGACCCGCGACAGCGCCGCCCCCGCCGCGGCCGCCAGCAGCAGCGCCAGGGCCGCCCGTCCCGCCGGCAGCAGCGCCAGCGCCAGCGCCGCGCCCCACGCCCAGCCGGCCGCGATCGCCCGGCCCGGCACCCGGCCCAGCGCGGCGGCCATCCCGTCCGCGCGCGCGGGGGGCAGCCGCATCGGCAGCAGCATCGCGCAGCGCGCCAGCGCGCCCGCCGCCGCCGCCGCCGCCAGCAGCCGTCCGCCCCCCGCCCCCGCGTCGAGGACACGCTGCCCGATCGCCGCCAGCGCCGACCAGCGCAATCCCACGGACAGCGCCAGCGCCAGCGCGCCGAAGCTGCCGATCCGGCTGTCGCGCATGATCGCGAGCCTGCGTTCAGGCGTGCGCCCGCCGCCGATCCCGTCCGCGGCGTCGGCCAGCCCGTCCTCGTGCAGCGCGCCGGTCAGCAGCAGCGAGGCCGCCAGCGCCCACCCCGCCGACAGCGCCGCCCCGAGCCCGAGCCCCGTTCCCAGCCACGCCACCGCCCCCGCCGCCGCCCCGGCGAGGGCGCCCACCACGGGATAGGCCCACACCGCCTGCCCCTGCGACGGCACGAACCGCCACGGCACGGGAACGCGGGTCAGCAGCACCGCCGCCTCCGCGAGATGCGACGCGACCCGGCGCGGCGCGGCGCGGACCCGCGGCGTCACCGCGCGCCAGCCGCCCCGGCGCCACCCCCCGCCGCCTCGCCCTCCCGGCCCGGCACGCCCGCCTCGGCGAAGGTCGCCATCCCCGCGTGGCAGGCCAGCGCGCCCCGCAGCAGCGGCACGGCCAGCGCCGCGCCCGATCCCTCCCCCAGCCGCATCCCCAGGTCGAGCAGCGGCGCCATCCCCAGCGCCGCCGCCAGGGCGCGGTGCCCCGCCTCCGCAGACACGTGCGCCAGCACGGCATGGTCCAGCCCGCCCGCCGCCATGCGCGCCAGAGGCGCCGCCGCCGCGGTGCACACGAAGCCGTCGAGCAGCACAGGCACGCCCGCGTGCCGCGCCGCCAGCGCCGCGCCCAGGATCGCCGCCAGCTCCCGCCCGCCCAGCGAGGCCGCCGCGTCCAGCGCGTCGCCGCCCGCGCGCGCGCCGTCATCATCCAGGGGCGCCACGCCGTCCGCGGACACATTGTCCCCGGCCACGTCGTCCCCGGCCACGTCGTCCTCAGCCACGCCGCCGCCGCGATGCCGCGCCAGCGCCGCCGCCACCGCCGCGACCTTGCGCGCCAGCCCTGCGTCGTCGACCCCGGTGCCCCGCCCCACCCACGAGGCGGGCGGGCCGCAGAACAGCCCGGCGCACAGCGCCGCCGCCGCCGTGGTGTTGCCGATGCCCATCTCGCCCAGGCACAGCAGGTCGCACCCCGCCGGCACCGCTTCCCACCCCGCCGCCACAGCGTCGAGGAACGCCGTCTCGCCCAGCGCCCGCTCGCGCGTGATGTCGCCGCACGGCCGGTCGAGCGACAGCGCGCGCACCGCCAGGCCCGCCCCCGCCGCCCGCGCGAGCTGGTTGATCGCCGCCCCGCCCGACGCGAAGTTGCCCACCATCGCCGCCGTCACCTCGGCCGGGTAGGGCGACACGCCATGCGCCGCCACGCCGTGGTTGCCCGCGAACACCACCACGTCGACCTGGTCCAGGCGCGGCATCGCCCGCCCCTGCCAGCGCGCCAGCCACCCCGCCAGCGCCTCCAGCCGCCCCAGGCTCCCGGGCGGCTTGGTCAGGCTTTCCTGCCGCGCGAGGCACGCCGCCTCCGCCGCCGCGTCGCCCGCCGGCAGGTGCGCGCACAAGGCTCGAAGCTCCACCAGGCTGGCGGGCGGCGGCATCGGGCCGTGTCGCATACTCATGCCAGTGGTCCTCGAGTGTGGCCGGCCAGGCAGGCAAGGTTGAGGCCCCGCCTTCAAGCATTGGGCCTCAAACTCCGCCAAAGGCTCACCTTTGGAGTCCAACACTTAAGTTGTGCCGGGTCCAGGGGCGGCTCGCTCCTGGCGGGTCTGGGCAGCGCCCAGCCTTGCCTGCCTACCCCTCCTGCAGCGCGATCGCATGGAAGTACGTCCCGCTCACCAGCCCGCGCCGCCC
>CAXSES010000478.1:0-2545 GCA_964236225.1 uncultured Acetobacteraceae bacterium | reverse complement strand
CAAAGGCGAGCCTTTGGCGGGGTCCCCGCCTTGAGGGAGGCGGGCAGAGCCCCTGGCCTTGCCTGCTACCCTGCTTTCCTGCGCCGCTCCATCAACTGGAGGATGATCGGCGTGAGGATGAGCTGCATCGCGAGGTCGAGCTTGTTGCCGGGGATGCAGATCGAGTTCGCCCGCGACATGAACGAGCCGTGCAGCATGCTGAGCAGGTAGGGGAAGTCGATCCCCCTGGGCGTGCGGAAGCGGATCACCACGATCGATTCGTCGGCGGTGGGAATCCACCCCGCGATGAACGGGTCCGAGGTGTCCACGGTGGGCACGCGCTGGAAGTTGATGTCGGTGTTGCTGAATTGCGGGCAGATGTAGCGGACGTAGTCGGGCATGCGGCGCAGGATCGTGTCCATCACCGCCTCGGTGCTGTAGTTGCGCGCCGATCGGTCGCGGTGGATCTTCTGTATCCACTCCAGGTTGATCACCGGCACCACGCCGATGCGCAGGTCGGCGTGGCGGCCGAGGTCGAGCCCGAGGGCCTGCACCGCGCCGTGCAGGCCCTCGTAGAGCAGCATGTCCGTGGCCTCGGGCAGAGTCTCCCACGCGGTGAAGGTGCCCGGCGCGGCGCCGAGCCGCGCGGCCTCCTCCGCGTCGTGGACGTAGTGCCGGGTCCTGCCGCCGCCGTCCTGCGCGTAGGCGGCGAACAGGACGTCCAGCTCGGCGAGCAGGTTGGCGGCGGGCCCGAAATGGCTGAAGGTGTTGTCGCCGCGCGCGGCGGCCTCCAGCGTCAGGCGGGCCATGGCCTCGCGGTCGTGGCGGTG
Source organism: uncultured Acetobacteraceae bacterium (assembly GCA_964236225.1). Classification (GTDB taxonomy): domain Bacteria; phylum Pseudomonadota; class Alphaproteobacteria; order Acetobacterales; family Acetobacteraceae; genus CAXSEF01. Next base: position 1,736 of record CAXSES010000478.1, on the reverse strand, counting down.
GAAGGCGTCGCCCTCGATGTAGACGGCGTCGATCCGCTCGCGGGAGAAGATGCGCCCGAAGATGTTGCGCACCGAGGTGGTGCCGGCGCCGGAGGACCCGGTGACGGAGATGATGGGGTGGCGCGCCGACATCGCTGGGCCTCAGCCCGGCGCCGCGGCGCGGCGCGCCACGGTCGCGCCGGGCGTCGAGGCTGGTCCCGTCCCCCTCGCCCTGCCCCGGTGTCGCGTCATGTGCAGCTCCCCGCTCCGCCCCGCCTGGCCGGCCCTGCGCGCCGCGTGCGCGATCCGGAACCGTACGCCCATCATCGCGGTTCGGACAGCCCGCGCAACGGGGCCGGCCTCGCGGCGCCGACGCCCCCGATTGCGGCACCGGCGCGCCGCGATGCCACGCCCGCCCGCCGCCTCGCTCCGCCGACGTGCGCCCCACCCTGGCGCGGCCCGCCACCGGACGAGCCGGGCGCGTGGCGTTCGTCCTTGCCCCGGGCGGCGGTTCCCTCGCCGCGTCGCCTCCCCGGCGCAATGCACAGTAACGATGCGCGCCGCACAGAAGCGGGTCAGCGATCCCGCACCCACGACCAGCCCTCACCCGTGCTCGCAGGTGCAACATGAACCGTGACGGCGGACCGCAACTGCACACAAGGCCGTCTCGCAGCGCCGATCCGGCCGTCAGTGCCTGCGGCGGCGACGAATTGTTTCCGGGCACCGCTCAAACGCTGTGCAACTTCCGGCTCCGTGGTCGATTGCTGTTGCCTTGCCAGCGTGCGAGGCGTCACAGTGCGTCTGGTCAAGACGCAGCGAATGCAAAGGGGAGGGCCTGGACATGGACATCTTCCAGGTTGCCTCGACCGCGCGGCAGGCCGGCGAGGAGACACCCGACCGGCTCTTCGTCGGCGAGATGGAGCCGCAAAATCCCGAGCGGCCCTGGCTTGCGATCCGCGGACTCGCGCTCCTGGGCGGCACCCCCATCGGCACGGTGCCGACAGGGGAGCCAGGGCTCGCCATCCTGATCGAGCGACCCTGATCCGGCAGGGGCTCGCGCCCGTCGCGGCGCGACCCAGGCTGTTCGAGAGGCGCGCCCGGCTCGCGGCGCGCCGGCGCTGCCTCCGGCCCCGTGCCAGGGAGGTCGTCGCGGCAGAGACGATCCCGCCGGGGGCAACGCCCTAAATCCTCGCCCTGATCCGCCACACGCCCGCCCGCGTCGCACCCGGCCTCTGCTACGGGCGCCTTGACCTGCCTTTGCGCGACGAGGCGGCGCGCGACATCGCCGCCGTGCTCGACCGTCTGGGCGATTTTCGCCCGGGCACGATCGTCACCAGCTCCGCGCGACGCTGCCGCCTGCTGGCCGACGCCATCGCTGCGGCGTGCGGCGGCCGCGTCGTCGCGGATGTCCGCCTGCTCGAACTCGACTTCGGCGACTGGGAGGGCATGGCCTGGGACGACGTGCCGCGCGCCGCGCTCGACCGCTGGGCGGCGGACCTGGCCGGCTTCGCACCGCCCGGCGGCGAGAGCGGCGCCTCGCTGATCGCCCGGACCCGCGCGGCCTACCGGTCGCTGCCGCCGCGAGGCTCCCACGCCGTGGTCTCGCATGGCGGGCCGCTGCGCGTGCTGGCCGCCCTGGCCGCCGGCGTGCCGATCGACCTGTCCACGCCCGCGCCGGGCCACGGCGCGGTGCGCTTCTTCCGGCGAGGCAGCAGGCAAGGCTGGGCTCTGCCCAGACCCGCCAGGGGCGAGCCGCC
>CAXSES010000477.1:0-2550 GCA_964236225.1 uncultured Acetobacteraceae bacterium | reverse complement strand
CGAGACAGCCCTGCGGCCTGCAACGCCGCAGCCGCCCGCGGGATCGCCGCGCGGCCCCGATCGCCAGGGCGCAAGGTACGGGCGCGCAAGGCGCCGCCATGACCGTCCGGCGGCCGGCTGCCGGCCCCGGCCGCGGGTCCCCGGGCCGCGCGCCCCTTCCCAACCCCGCCCGCGCCCACACCTCCGCCCCGAAGCCGCCGCCCCGCGCGGCCCCGGAGCGCCCCGTGCCCGACCAGACCCGCCTGCTGATCGTGTTCTACTCCCGCACCGGCGCCACCGAGGCCCTCGCCCTCGCCGCCGCCCGCAGCGCCCGCGAAGCCGGCGCCGACGTGCGCCTCCGCCGCGCCCGCGAGGTCGTCCCCCGCGAGGCCATGACCCACGCCAGGGGCTGGGCCGAGAACGCCGACCGCCAGAACGCCCTCCATCCCGCCCCCGGCCACGAGGACGCGGAATGGGCCGACGCCATCCTGTTCGGCACCCCCAGCTACTTCGGCGCCATGGCCACGGAGATGAAGGCGTTCCTCGACCGCCTCGGCCCGCAGTGGAAGAAGGGCGCGCTCGCCGGCAAGGTCGGCGGCGCCTTCGCCACCGCCGCCTGGCCCCACGGCGGCACGGAGGTCGTCACCCTCTCGCTCTACGCCCCAATGGCCCACCTCGGCATGCTCATCGCCCCCACCGGCTACACCGACGAGGCCATGCTCGAGGCCGGCTCCCCCTACGGCGCCTCCGCCATCGTCGGCGAGGAGAACCGCCCGCCCCGCGACGAGGACCTCGACGCCGTCAGGCACCAGGCCCGGCGCATGGTCGCCATCGCCGGCGCCCTCGTGGCGGCGGGCGAGATGCCCAGCCGGCGCGAAGGGAAGTGAGGCAAGGCCAGGGCTCTGCCCTGGACCCGCAAAGGGTCCGAGGACCCTTTGATCCCATGACTTGAGGGAGGCCGGTCCAGGGGGGCTCCCCCTGGCGGAGTTTGAGGCGGAGCCTCAACCTTGCTTGCGTCCGCCCCGCCCTCCGGCACACTCTGCTTGGCAAAACCCGCCGCGACCTGGAGAGCCCGCCGTTGCCGGACCCGGTCGACGCCTTCATCGCCCGCTGGACCGAGGCGGAGCAGGCCGAGCGCACCAACGCCCCGCCCTTCCTGATCGAGCTGTGCGACCTGCTCGGCGTCGACCGCCCGCCCCCCGCCCGCAGCGGCGGCGGCGCCTACCGCTTCGAGCGCAGCGTCACCCACCGCGAGCCCGACGCCCGCGAGACCACCCGCCGCATCGACCTCTACCGCCGCGACTGCTTCATCCTCGAGGCCAAGCAGGGCGCCAACATCGCTCCGCAGCCCGAGCGGCTCGCCCCGCAGGCCGAGGCCGCCCGCCGCCAGGCCGTGCGCACCTCGCCGGGGTGGGCCAACCACATGCTGAAAGCCCGCGGCCAGGCCGAGGGCTACGTCCGCGACCTGCCCGACGACGAGGCCGCGCCCCCCTTCCTCGTCGTCTGCGACATCGGCTTCTGCTTCGACATCTACGCCGACTTCTCCGGCACCGGCCGCCACTACACACAGTTCCCCGACCGCGAGGGCTTCCGCCTCTACCTCCCCGACCTGCGCCGCCCGGAGATCCGCGCCCGCCTCGCCGCCCTCTGGACCGACCCCCGCTCGCTCGACCCCGCCCGCCGCCGCACCGAGGTCACGCGCGAGATCGCCGAACTCCTCGCCCGCCTCGCCCAGGCCCTGGAACGCCGCCATGCCCCGGACGCCGTCGCCTTCTTCCTGATGCGCTGCCTGTTCTGCATGTTCGCCCAGTCCGTCGGCCTGTTGCCCGAACCCGCCACCTTCAGCGACATCCTCGCCCGCTGCCACGGCTCGCCCGCCAGCTTCACAGGCCTCGTGGGCGAGCTGTGGCGCGCCATGAACGCCGGCGGCTTCTCCGCCGCCGCCAACGGCATGGTCCGCCGCTTCAACGGCGGCCTCTACGCCGCAGGCAGCGCGCCCGCCGAACCGCTCCCCGTCACCGCCGACGAGATCGACCTTCTGCAAGTCGCCGCCCGCCGCGACTGGGCCAACGTCGAGCCCGCCATCTTCGGCACCCTGCTGGAGACCGCGCTCACTGTGCGCCAGCGCGGCCAGCTCGGCGCCCACTTCACCCCGCGCGCCTTCGTCGAGCGCCTCGTCCTGCCCACCGTGATGGAGCCGCTGCGCGAGGAATGGGACGGCCACAAGGCCGCCGCCTACGCCCGCGCCGAGGCCGGCGACCGCGACGGCGCGGCAGCCCTGCTGCGCGGCTTCCACGCCCGCCTGTGCGCCGTGCGCGTGCTCGACCCCGCCTGCGGCACCGGCAATTTCCTCTACGTCACCCTGGAGATGATGAAGCGCCTGGAGGGCGAGGTCCTCGACGCCCTTGCCAACCTCGTCCCCGGCGAGGGCGACCGCCTGGCCCTCGCCGGCGCCAGCGTCGACCCCCACCAGTTCCTCGGCCTGGAGAAGAACCCCCGCGCCGTCCCCGTCGCCGAGCTGGTGCTCTGGATCGGCTACCTGCAATGGCATTTTCGCACCCTCGGCGCCGC
>CAXSES010000476.1:0-2556 GCA_964236225.1 uncultured Acetobacteraceae bacterium | reverse complement strand
GATGGCCCGCTTGGGCCATTGGAATGGGCAGCGGAGGGAGAGCCCAGCCTTGCTTGCTGTCTTCGCAGCGGCACGGCGGCACCGGGTCGTAGCCGCCGTCGCAGAATGGGTTGCAGCGCAGCACGCGCCAGGCCGCGAGCGCGCTGCCGCGGGCGGCGCCGTGCTCGCGCAGGGCCTCGACGGCGTAGTCGCTGCAGCCCGGCTCGAAGCGGCAGCAGCCGGGGATCAAGGGACGGAGCGTCCACTGGTAGAGGCGCAGGGCGGCGGCGAGCAGGCGGGCGGGCGGGGTCACTGCGGGTCCGGAAGGGTGACGCCGGCCTTGGCCAGCGCGCGGGCGAGGTCGTCGAGGAGCTGGGGGAACGGGCGGGCGCGGGTGGCATCGCGGCCGATCAGCACCAGGTCGAGGCCGGGCACTGGCTGGCCTGCGAGCAGCAGGCGGGCGGCCTCGCGCAGGCGGCGGCGGGTGCGGTTGCGCACCACGGCGTTGCCGACCTTCCTGGTCACGGTGTAGCCGACGCGCAGGGGGGCCGTGTCGTCGCGGGCGAGCGCCTGGAGCACCAGGCCGTGCACGGCGGCCTTGCGGCCATGGGCGGCGGCGCGCAGGAACTCGGCGCGGATCTTCAGGCGCGGCGGGAGGCGGCCGTGCGTGGGGAGGCCGGGGCGCCCGGGCTCGAGGCGGGGGGGCGCCATTCGGGCGCCATTCCGGTCCGTGCCGTCAGGCCGACAGGCGCTTGCGGCCCTGCGCGCGCCGGTTGGCCACGACCTTGCGGCCGCCGACGGTTTGCATGCGGGCGCGGAAGCCGTGGCGGCGCTTGCGGACCAGCTTCGAGGGTTGATACGTGCGCTTCACGAGCAGTCTCCAGGGGATCGGGCCGGCCGAACGGCGGCGTGGGAGGGCGCGGAGGCCGTCCCGTTCAAGGCGCGGCTTATACGGGCGGGGGGGCGCGGGCGTCAATGTGGGGTCGCGGAAGGGATGGCCGGCATCCCGGGCTCGTTCCGCTCGGCGCGGGCTTTCAGGGCGGCGTTCATCGCCTGGAAGCCGGGCACCAGCCCGGCCACGTCGAAGAACCACAGCGCGACGCCTCGGAAGCGCTCGCCCTGGGTGAGGATCGTGGCGGCTCCCTGCCGCCGGAGCAGAAAGTAGTGCTCCGCATCGAAGAGCCGCGGCACCAGGATGCGTCCGCGCCAGCGAAGCTCCCGGCCTGCGCTGGCCACCAGCACCGTCGGGTGGAAGACCTGCTGCTCCTCGCCGTGGCCCATGCGGTTCTCGATGACCGATCCGGGCGTCAGGTCGCCGGCCAGGGCGGTCTGCTGGTTCCACTCCGGGTAGGCGTCGATGTCGGTCAGGATGGCCCAGACACGCGCCGGCGGGGCCGCGATCGCGATTTCCGTCACGATGTCACGCCGCGGCGCAAAGGCGAAGGCCAGGCCGAGCGCCACGACGAGGGTGGTGACAATGGCGCAGGCGAGCTTCAGCACGGGTCTGCCCTCCCGCCCGTTCAAGAGAAGAGGCGTTGGGTGAGTGGGTCAGTTTGCCCCAAGCATGCGGCAGAGCCCAGCCTTGCTTCGCTTGTGGCTCAACGAACCTGGTCGCTGGCGTGAGACCTAGCCGTATGCTCCCCATGGTGGGAGGAATTTGAAACAAGGTGGCTCCTCCGGGCTTGTCGACGCCGCCTAGGATACGCACCCTGTGACGCATGGCAGGCAGGGAGACTGGCGCCGAGCGCGTGCGCCGCGGACGCGACAAGCTGCGGGCGGCCGGATTGCGACCGGTGCAGATCTGGGTGCCTGACGTCCGGGCCGCGGGCTTCGCCGCGGAGTGCGCCCGCCAGTCGCGACTGATCCGGGATGCCGAGACGGCCGGAAGCCTGGCCGAGGACGAGGCCTGGTTCGAGGCTTCTGACAAGGCCGGCTGGACGGCGTGAAGCGCGGCGACCTGGTGACGGTCGCCCTGCAGGGCGAGCAGGGCAAGCCGCGTCCGGCGCTGGTGGTGCAGGCCGATCTCTTCGCCGACCTGTCCGGCGTGACGGTGCTGCCGCTCACCGGGACGCTGATCGAGGCGCCGTTGCTGCGCATCGCGATCGAGCCCACCCCGGGGAACGGCCTGGCCAGGCGCTCGCAGGTCATGGTCGACAAGCCACAGACACCGCCCAGGGGGAAGCTTGGCCCGGTGTTCGGCCGGGTCGACGAGGCCACCTTGCTCGCGGTCAACCGTGCCCTGGCGGTGTTCCTCGGCCTGGCCTGACCATGCCTGACATCAACGGCCCTGTGCGTCGACAACGGCCCTGTTCGTCGACCGTTCAGACAAGCAAGGCTGGGCTCTCCCTCCGCCTGCCTTTCCAACAACCCGAGCGGGTCATCAGGACCTTTGACGGGCTTCGCCCAGACCTGACAGGAGCGAGCCGGCCCTGGACCCGGCCTTTCCCAAGGAACGGGTTCCAAGGGTCCTGCCCTTGGCGGAGTTTGAGGCCGATTCTTGAAGGCGGAGCCTCGACCTCAGGCTTCCTTCCTGTGGCTCCGTCGCCGAGCTACCGTGCCGGGGTGAGACGGTTCTGG
>CAXSES010000475.1:0-2563 GCA_964236225.1 uncultured Acetobacteraceae bacterium | reverse complement strand
CTAGGCAACGCATAGCAGGCCTGGCGCAAAAACCGGCAGTCAACCTTAGGCAATCTTGCTCTAAGTGTTGGTTTCCAAAGGCGAGCCTTTGGCGGGGTCGCCGCTTCAAGGCATGGGGGCAGAGCCCCTGGCCTTCCTGCCTGCTAAACTGGTCAACGCATTTGGCCATTGGTATAGAAACGGGAGAGCGTTCCCGTCAGGCGGCGACTGCTCTCAGCCCGGCAACGTCGCGTCGGGGCGGAGCGCCAAACATACGCAGGTATTCACGGCTGAACTGTGAAGGGCTTTCGTAGCCGACCTGAAAGCAGGCCGTCTCGACGTTCGCCGCCCCCGCGATCATCAGATGCCGAGCTTCCAGCAGGCGGAGCTGCTTCTGGTATTGCAGCGGCGTCATCGACGTGAGCGCCTTGAACTGGCGATGGAACGCCGACGCGCTCATCTGTGCGACTTGCGCAAGCTCCTTGATGCGAACCGGTTCGGCGAAGCGCTCGCGCAGGAAGTGGATGGCCGAGAGGACGCGCCTTGCATGGCTGTTCGCCAGGGCGATCCTGGCGACCTCGCCGCCATGAGGACCGACCAACAACCAGTAGCAGATCTCGCGCATGATCGCCGGGTAGAGCATCGCGATGGCGTCGCGCGTGCCGAGCAGGCGAACCATGCGCAGGGCGCAATCGGCCAGCGGCCCGGCGAAATCGGTGACGAAGACGCTGCCGCGGATGTCGCCGCCCGGCGGAGGCGGAGCGTCCAACCCTTCCATGACCTCCTGCATGACGGCCAGGTCGAACTCGATGACGACGCCAAGATAGGGTTCGCTCGGGCTTGCCTCCACGACCCGACCGAAGCCCGGCATCTCAACGCTCACGACGAGCGCCTGTCCTGCCCGGTAGTCGAACCGCCTGTTCCCGAACGTCGCGCATTTGACGCCCTGGACCACGATGCAGAGGGCCGGCCTGAAGATCAGGTGCGAGGGAGGCCTCGCATGAGCGGAGCGCAGGATGGTGAGCCCTTCGATTGCCGTTGCGAACGGACTCTCCCCGGCCTGCCCCTCCGTGTAGCGCGCGACAGCCTCCACCAGATCCGCCATGTTCGAGCTTCCTTGCTGCGCCCCGCAACGTGGCTTCGCGAGCAGGAACAGGCAAGAATTCGGAGAGTTCCGGCATTCAGCGAGACGCACCGTCGAGGGTAGCGTGCTGGAGCAGCAAAGCCAGGAGCGCGCGGTGCCAGAAGAACATCCAGCCGGATCAACGCCCAGGATAGCGGTTGTCACGGGCGGCAGCCGTGGTCTCGGCCGCAGCACCGTGCTGAGCCTCGCCAGGCGCGGTGTGAACTCCATCCTCACCTACAACTCGAACCGGGCGGAGGCCGAGAAGGTCGTCGGCTTGGCCAAGGAGGCGGGACAGAAGGCCGTCGCCCTGCAGCTCGACACAGGCAACGTCGGTGCCTTCGATGGTTTCGTGGACAGCGTGCGGCAGGCGCTCGGCGATCTGGGGGCCGCGCGTTTCGACTACCTCGTCAACAATGCCGGCAACGAGCACAGCAACACCAGCATCGAGAACACCACGGAGGCTGAGCTGGACGCGCTGTACAACGTCCACTTCAAGGGGGTGTTCTTCCTGACGCAGAAACTGCTGCCGCTCATCAACGACGGCGGGCGGATCGTCAATCTGTCGACAGGTCGCACCCGCATCATCATCCCCGCCGGCGCTCCGTATGCCTCGATGAAGGCGGCCGTCGAGATGCTCACCAAATACATGGCCAAGGAGCTTGGTCCGCGAAGGATCGCCGTCAACGTCGTTGCTCCTGGCGCGATCGAGACCGATTTCAGCGGCGGCATCGTGCGAGACAATCCCGACATGAACAGGCGTGTCGCCGGCATGACGGCGCTGGGACGGGCCGGCGTGCCCGACGACATCGGCCCGATGATCGCCTCGCTGCTTTCCGAGGACAATCGTTGGGTCAATGCCCAGCGAATCGAGGTCTCGGGCGGCTTGTCCATCTAGCCGCAACCAGGGAAGGCGGTGCCGGAGACGAGGCTCCCGGCCGCGCGGAGAGTCAGGCCCAGAGCCGGCGCAGGCCGTGCGCGCGCCCGAGGGCCGGGTCCGTCTCTGGCATCGGCACCGCGGCGATGGCGCGCAGGGCGGCCTGGTACTCGGCGGGCTCGCCGCGCAGGATGTCGCACTCCGCGCCGCCCGGGTAGGCGCCGACCACCAGCAGGTCATGGCTCTGGCCGACGTTGCGGTGCGCGACGCCGGCCGGGATCACCACCACGTCGCCGGCCCGCACCGCGACCTCGCGGCCCCCGGGTCCGCCGAAGACGACGCGCGCCGTGCCGGACGCGATGCCGAGCACCTCGTGGGCGATGCTGTGGAAGTGGTGGTAGCCGAAGATGCCGTTGCGCCAGGCGTTCGACCAGCCCTGGCGCGCGAACGCCCGCTCCATCGCCGCCGGGTCGGCGGGCAGGCCGGCGCGGTGCACCAGCAGCGGCAGCGCGGAGTTCGGGAACCGGCCGTCGCCGGCGAAGTGGTATGTCTCGGCGTCAGTCGCCATCATCGTCCCCATGGCC
>CAXSES010000474.1:0-2590 GCA_964236225.1 uncultured Acetobacteraceae bacterium | reverse complement strand
TGACACCTCGTGGCGGCCCTCCCCTGGCTCGACGCCGTCCCTTTCAGTGGGGTCGCCGACGACGTCCGCGATGGCGAAGATGCCCTTCGGGGAGGGACCCTGTTTGTAGAGGTAGGCGCGGGCCCCTTGTCGGATTTGGCGGTGAGCCTGGCAGCGCCAGGACTCGATCGCGGTGCCCCCGGCCTCGAACCGGTCGATTAGCGCCCTGAGTTTCTCGTAGGGCCATTTGTCAGGCTTCCACGTGAACAGGAAATCCTGGCCGTCCATCTGATCTCATTCCCCATTGCCGAGCTCATCCAACCAGCCGGTCTCCGCGAGAGCGAACCGGCTTGCCTCTGGCGTTGTCGCCGTCGCCAGCAGGGCCGCCCAGTCGCCGGGCGGATTGCCGCTCGCCAGCATGCGGCCGAACACGGCGTAGGGGTCCGTGCCGGCGCCGGCCTTGCGCAGCGTGTCGCGGTCGTTGACCCAGGCGTAGACGATTATCCTGGCGCGTGAGTCGGCGCGGAAGAACAGCCGGAAGCGGCTGGCGCCGAACTTCGCGCGGAACCAGTGACGGTGCTCGCGGCCGAGCGTGTTGCCCTGCCGGAACTCCGGCGCCAGGGGATCGCGCGGGATGCGCTCTAGAGCCAGCAGACGCAGGGCCGAAAGGAGCCGGGCGTCGGCCTTGTGCCGCCAGCCCTCTGGGTCCGAGCGCCGGGCCCGCTCGACGGCGATCATCAGCCGATCGAGCTGGTCCAGGAAGAGAGGGTGGGCGTGGAGGCGCCAGCCGTGCCGCTCCAGCAACCCCTACAACGCCACGTCGCCATCGATGGGCGCGTCCGGGTCAACGGGGCCGGCCGTGTCGGCCAGTGTTTCCAGGCGTTCGGCCAGGGCAGGCGTGAGGGGGAGTACGGCGGATGTGGGGTGGGCGGTGAAGTCGGCCTCCAGCAAGGCCAGGAAGGGCGCCAGCGCGGGATCAGGATCGTTGGCCGGTGGCAGGGCGTGGATGGTGACGGCTGCGCCTTCCAGGCGGAAGGCGATGCGGCCGCCGTAGCCGACGCCGAGCGCCTGGCGGACAACCTTGGGAACGGTCGTCTGACCCTTGGCCGTAATGGTGCAGATTTCCTCGATCACAGACATCCTGCGTTCTCCCTAGATGCCTGTGTGTCGCTCACGGATGTAAGGCATCCGCCTTACTTTACCGTTAAATCATGTTGCCAGGCAAGGCTGGCCAGGAAAGCGCCTTCCGTGCGCCGGGTCCAGGGGCGGCTCGCCCTTGGCGGGGTCCAGGGGCAGCGCCCTGGCCTTGCTTGCTTCCGCCTCAGAAGTGGATCGCCCGCCCCCAGGCGTCGAGCACCGCCTCGTGCATGGTCTCGCTGACCGTGGGATGCGGGAACACCGTGTGCATCAGCTCGGTCTCGGTGGATTCGAGGGTGCGGGCAATGGCGTAGCCCTGGATCATCTCCGTGACCTCGGCGCCGATCATGTGCGCGCCGAGCAGCTCGCCGGAGGTGCGGTCGAACACGACCTTGACCATGCCTTCCGGCTCGCCCATGGCGATGGCCTTGCCGTTGCCGACGAACGGGAAGCGGCCGACGCGGACCTCCCTGCCCTCCTGCTTGGCGCGCGCCTCGGTCCAGCCCACGGAGGCGACCTGCGGGCGGCAGTAGGTGCAGCCGGGAATGTTGCTCCAGTCGATCGGGTGCACGTCGGGCAGGCCGGCGATCGCTTCCACGCAGACGACGCCCTCGTGGCTGGCCTTGTGCGCGAGCCAGGGGGCGCCCGCGATGTCGCCGATCGCATACACGCCCGGCTCGCCGGTGCGGCAGAACGCGTCGATGGCGACGTGGCCGCGCTCGATCGCGACGCCGGTGCCCTCCAGGCCGAGGTCCTCCACGTTGGCCATAATGCCGACGGCGGAGATCACGCGGTCGAAGGTGTGCTCCGTGGTCGCGCCGGCGTGGTCGATGGACACGGTCACGTCGTCATCGCCCTTGCGCAGGGCGCCGAGCTTCGCCTCGGTGAGGATGGTCATGCCCTGCTTCTCGAAGGCCTTGCGGGCGAAGGCGGAGATCTCCTCGTCCTCGGCGGCGAGGATGCGCTCGGCGATCTCCACCACGCTCACCTCGGCGCCCATGTTGCGGTAGAAGCTCGCGAACTCGATGCCGATGGCGCCGGAGCCGACCACGAGCAGGCGCCGCGGCATCGCCTCGGGCACCATCGCCTCGCGATACGACCAGACCAGCCGGCCGTCGCTCTCCAGGCCGGGAAGCTGGCGGGCGCGGGCGCCGGTGGCGAGGATGATGTGCGGTGCGCAGAGCGTGGCGGCGTCCCTGCCCTCGACCTGGACCGTGCTCTTCCCCGCGAGGCGGCCGGTGCCGGTGAACACTGCGACCTTGTTCTTCTTCAGCAGGTGGCCGACACCGGAGGCGAGCTGCTTCGAGATGGCGCGCGAGCGCTTCACCACGGCGGGCAGATCAAAGCGGATATTGTCTGCGGCGAAGCCGTATTCGCCGAGGTGGTGCAGCAGGTGGTTGATCTCGGCCGAGCGCAGCAGCGCCTTGGTTGGGATGCAGCCCCAGTTCAGGCAGATGCCGCCCAGGTGCTCGCG
>CAXSES010000473.1:0-2600 GCA_964236225.1 uncultured Acetobacteraceae bacterium | reverse complement strand
GGCGGCTCGCCCCTGGCGGGTCTGGGCAGAGCCCAGCCTTGCTTCCTGACAGGTCGGCCCCGGGGAACGCCGGGTCCGGCGCCAGCCCCCCCTCCCCGGCCCGCAACCCCTCCGCGACGCCCCGCAGCGCCGCGAACGCGTCCGGGTCGGTCCCGGTCAGCAGCGCCTGCCCCGGCAGCGCCGCCAGCGCCTCGAACAGCGCCGCGCGCCGCGCCGCGTCCAGGTGCACCGCCGGCTCGTCCAGCAGCAGCAGCGGCGCCACTCCCCTCGCCTGCGCGATCAGTGCCGCGTGCCCCAGCACCACCGCGATCAGCAGCGCCTTCTGCTCGCCGGTGCTCGCCAGGCCGGCGGAGCGCCCCGTGCCCAGGTCGGCCAGCGTCATGTCCGCCCGGTGCGCGCCCACCCCGGCGCTGCCCGCCGCCCGGTCCTCGCCGCGCCGCGCCGCCAGCACGCCGCGCAGCCATTCCTCCGCGTCCAGCGCGCTGCCCGCCTCCAGCCGCTCCGCGATCGGGCACACCAAGCCCAGCGCCGCCACGGGAAACGCCCCCAGCACCCCAGGCGCCGCCAGCGTCGCGTTCAGCCGCGCCACCAGCCCCGCCCGCGCGGCGCTCGCCGCCACCCCGTGCCGCGCCATGGTGTCCTCGAGCCCCGCCAGCCAGCCCGCATCCCCCCCGCTCGCCAGCACCCGGTTGCGCTGCGTCATCGCGTGGTCGTGCGCGGCCACCTCGCGCGCCTGGCTCGGCTCCAGCGCCCACACCAGCCGGTCGAGGAACCGCCGCCGCCCCGACGCCCCCTCCTGGAACAGCCGGTCCATCTGCGGTGTCAGCCATACCGCCACGAACCGGCGCGCCACCTCCGCCTGGTTCTGCGGCGCGGCCCCGTCCAGGCGGAACGCTCGGCGGTCAGAGGCCAGGTCCGGCGCCGCCCCCGTGCCCAGCTCCACCTCGCCGTCCCCCGTGCCGATCCGCGCCGCCACGCCCCAGCGGCCGTCGCCGCCATGGCGCGCCAGCTCCGCCATCCGCGCGCCGCGCAGGCCGCGGCCGGGCGCCAGCAGGGACACCGCCTCCAGCAGGTTGGTCTTGCCGGAGCCGTTGGGGCCGGTGATCACGGACAGCCGCGCGGCGGGGCGCCAGGAGAGGCGCTCGTAGCTGCGGAACTGCGTCAGGTGGAGGCGGAGCAGGGTCAAGGGAGCAAGGCCAGGGCTCTGCCCTGGACCCGCCAGGGGCAGCGCCCCTGGACCGGCACACGGAAGGAAGGCACTCCGCGATGTGCCGCAGGCCCAGACCGGTCGGTTTCCAACGGGCTCGCCTTTTGGCGGGTCCTGGCTTCCAGGACAGGGGGCAGAGCCTGGCCTTCCTTTGCCCCGGTCCTCAGACCCGCATCGGCATCAGCACGTACAGGGCGGAACTGTCCTCCGCATCGCGCACGATCGTCGGCGCGGAGCCGTCGGAGAACGCGAACTCCACCTGCCCCGAGATCTGGTCGGTGATGTCGTTGAGGTAGCGCGCCTGGAACCCGATCTCCAGCGGCCCGGCAGCGTAGGTGACGCGCCCCTCGTCCAGCTCCTCGCTCGCCGTGCCCTGGTCCGGGCTCGCGGCCGACAGCACCAGCAGGTCGCGCGACAGCGACAGCTTCACCGGCCGCGACCGCTCGCTGCTGATCGCGGCGACCCGGGCCACCGCGTCGGAGAAATCCTTCTTGCCGACGCGCAGCAGCTTGTCGTTGTCGCGCGGGATCACCCGGTCGTATTCCGGGAACGTGCCGTCGATCAGCTTGCTGGTCAGCGTCACGGTACCCACGGTGAACTGGATGCGGGTGTCGGACAAGCCGATCTCGACCTCCTCGCCGCCCTCGTCCAGCAGCTTGCGCAGCTCCGCGATGGTCTTGCGCGGGATGATCACCCCGGGGATCGAGCCGGCGCCCTCCGGCAGCGGCTCCTCCACCCGCGCCAGACGGTGCCCGTCTGTCGCCACCGCGCGCAGCATCCGACCCGCCTCGCCATCCACGACGTGCAGGTAGATGCCGTTGAGGTAGTAGCGCGTCTCCTCGGTGCTGATCGCGAACCGGGTGCGGTCGATCAGCCCCTTCAGCGTCAGCGACGCCAGCCTGAATCGGTGCGGCAACTGCCCCGCCGTCATCGAAGGGAAATCGTCGGTGGACAGCACCACTAGGCTGGTCGCGTAGCGCCCCGCCCGCAACGCGAGCTGCGCGTCGCCGCCAGGGTGGTCCAGCTCGATCTCGGCGCCGTCCGGCAGCTTGCGCGCGATCTCGTACAGCGTGGCCGCCGGCGCGGTGGTCGCCCCGTCGCGCGACACGCTGGCGGCCACCGTCTCGACCACGGCGATCTCCATGTCGGTCGCCGTCAGGCTGAGCGCGCCGTCCCTGGCGGAGATCAGCACGTTGGCCAGGATCGGGATGGTGTTGCGCTTCTCCGCCACGCTCTGGATGTGGGCGAGCGCCTTGAGCAGCGTGGCGCGATCGGCCTTGAGCTTCATCGGCGTCGGTCCTTGCACCGGGGATCGCGACGAGCCCGGACGGGAAGAGGAATGAGGATAGTATCGGGGTGGCGGTGATCCGCAAAGGGCGGTTCGGACAGGCGG
>CAXSES010000472.1:0-2604 GCA_964236225.1 uncultured Acetobacteraceae bacterium | reverse complement strand
GGGGGGCTCCCCCTGGCGGGTCCCCGCTTCCAGGAGTTGGGGCAGAGCCCTGGCCTTGGCAGGTCAGGACCCAGGGCCGTTGCTACGAGCGTTGCCGGAAGCCGGCCTGCCTGATGGAGGAGCGTCCCATGGTCCCAATGCCACGCACGACCACGATCCCCGGCCTGCGCAGCGAGACGGTCACGATCGGCGGCGTGCGGCTGCACTACTGGGTCGGCGGCGATCCCGGCGGCCAGCCGGTCGTGCTCTGGCACGGCTTCCTCGGCACCAGCTACTCCTGGCGGGAGGTCGCGCCCGCGCTGGCGCAGGCGGGCCTGGCGGTGCTCGTCCCCGACATGCGCGGCTACGGCGACAGCGACAAGCCGGACGGGGTTGACGGCTACGACGCCCGCGCGCTGGCGGAGGAGGGCCGCGCCCTGGTGGCGCAGCTCGGCTTCGGCGCCGGGCGGCCGCTGATCCACGCCGCGCACGACATGGGCGCGCTGCCCGCGCTGATCTGGTGCGCCGACCACCCGAAGGAGGTCGCCGGCCTGCTCTACATCGAGGCCCCGGTCATGCTTGGCGACGTGCTGCGCGGGATCATCGCCTACACGCCCGAGGCGATGGCGACGGGGTCGATGTGGTGGTGGATACTGCCGCTTGCGCCCGGGGTGCCCCAGCGCCTGGTGGTGGGCCGCGAGCGAGAGTTCCTCACGTGGTTCTACGAGAACGAGACCGCCAGGCCGGAGGCGATCGAGGCCGCGACGGTGGACGAGTACCTGCGGACCTTCTCCGGGCGCGAGGGCGTCCTGGGCGCCATGGGGCTCTACCGCGCCGCCTTCACCAGCATCGGGCAGACGGAGGCGCTGACCCGGTCCAAGGTGGCCGTGCCGGTGGTCGCGATCGGCGGCGAGAAGTCGCTCGGCCCCAGGGTCGGCGCCATGGTGAGGATGGTGGCGCACAACGTCGAGGCCGAAACTGTGCCGGGCTGCGGACATTTCGTGCCAGAGGAGCGCCCCGACGCCATCATCCGCCACGTGCTCGCCATGGCGGCGAAGCTGGCCTGAACATCGCGAAGGAGAGCACCATGCCGGACCATTCGATCACCGCCGCGCCCGCCCAGGGCCCGCTCCCGGCCGACGACCCGGACCGCGCGCTGACGGTCGCCGAGCCGGACGACCCTGGGCTGCGCCACATCATGCTGGCCGGCGACGTCTACACGATCGTGGTGCCAGGCTCCGCGACGGGCGGCCGCTTCTGCATGATCGACATGCTGGTGAACGACGGGGGTGGGCCGGCGCCGCATCGGCACGATTTCGAGGAGATGTTCTCCGTCCTGGAAGGCGAGCTCGAGTTCACGTTCCGCGGCAAGACGCAGACGGTGAGGGCGCCGTTCACCGTCAACATCCCGTCCGACGCGCCGCACCAGTTCAAGAACATTTCCGGCAGGCAGGTGCACATGCTGTGCGTGTGCGCGCCGGCGGGGCAGGACGAGTTCTTCATGGCGATCGGCGTGCCGGTCGAGAGCCGCTCCTCGCCGCTGCCCACGCTCAGCAGAGACGAGCAGGCGGCGAAGGCGAAGCTGGCCGAGCAACTGGCTCCCAAATACCGCACAGAGATGACGAGGTCGGCGTGATGAAGCTCTACTGGGGCCCGCACACCTGCGCGATCGGCATCCATTTCCTGCTGGAGGAGATCGGCGGGCCGTACGAGACCGAGCGGATCGACGTGAGCGGCGGCGCGACCCACCGGCCGCCGTTCTCCGGCCTGAACCCGAAGGGCAAGGTGCCCACCCTCGTGCGCGACGACGGCTCTGTGCTGACGGAGTTCAGCGCCATCGCGCTCTGGCTGGCGCGCAGCAACCCGGGGAAGGGCCTCCTGCCGACCGACGCGGAAGGCGAGGCCAGGATCATGGAGATGATGGCCTACGTGGAGGGCACGATACACGGCCAGGGCTATGGCCGCCTGATCGTGCCGCAGATGTACGAGCCACAGGACATGGTGCACACCACGCTCGGGCTCGGCCAGGCGTCGGTGAAGAAGCAGGGCCGGGAGATCGCGCAGACCGGGTTCGCGATCCTCGACCCGCAGCTCGGGCGGCACGAATACGCGTTCGGCGACAGCCTCACCATCGCGGATGCCGCGCTGTTCTACGTCGAGCGCTGGGCGCCGCAGTTCGAGGTGGCACTTCCCACCAACGTCAAGCGCCACTTCGAACGGCTGCGCGCCCGCCCGGCCGCCCGCAAGGTGCTGGAGCTCTGGGGCGAGGCGTGACCACCGCGCGGGGACGGCATGGGCTGCGTCGGGTCGTGCCGGGCTCCTCGCGGCGGCCCACGCGCCGCCGTGGCAGGGCGGGCGGCGGCCCGGTGGCGACCGGCAAGCGCCCCCGCGCAAGCCCGGGCGCCAGGGCGACGCCGGCCTCCTCGGGGCGGGCACCTCCGTCGCCGGCCTCGGCACCGCGTTGAGGGCCACCCGCACGGCGGTCCCGCCCAGGCGCGCCGCGGACCAGCTCGCCCCCCTCTGCAGGACCCCTGACCGCCGACGCGCCGCGACAACCGCGGCCGATCTCCGCCACGGCGTCGCAGCCGCCTCCAGCCTCACCCGCGAAGGCAGCCGCGCCCGCGA
>CAXSES010000471.1:0-2606 GCA_964236225.1 uncultured Acetobacteraceae bacterium | reverse complement strand
CCGCCCACGCCTGGCCGCCACGCCTGCCGCCCAAGCCCGCATGCCGGAGCGAGCGCCCGCACGCATCCCGCTCGGGCGGTCCTCGCCCCGCGCCACGAATCCAAAGGAGAACCGACATGACCGACCGCGCCCTGCTCACGGAGAAGATCGTGCGCATCAAGATCGAGCAGGACCTGACCTGGTCCGGGCTGGCTGAGCTGGCCGACGGGCTGTCCAAGGAGTACGTCACCGCCGCCCTGATGGGCCAGATGCAGCTCCCCAAGCCAGCGGCCGAGGCGATCGGCCAGCATCTCGGCCTCGACGACTACGAGATCAAGCTGCTCCAGCAGGCGCCCTATCGCGGCTCTCTGCCGACCACGGTGCCGACCGACCCGCTGATCTACCGCTTCCACGAGCTGGTCTCGGTGTACGGAACCACGTTCAAGGCGCTGATTCACGAGGAGTTCGGCGACGGGATCATGAGCGCCATCGACTTCAGGATGGACCTCGGGCGCGAGAACAACAACGCGGGCGACCGCGTCTCGATCACGATGAGCGGCAAGTTCCTTGCCTACAAGCAGTACTGAGCGCCGCGACCCGGATGGCCCGCAAGAAGGACACCCCCACGACAAGGCCGAAGCTGCCGGACTTCATCCTCGCGGAGAACACCAGGGTCGCTGACGAGATCGGCGCCCAGTACAAGGCCGCCCTGCGCAAGGCATTCGGCCTTCCCGCGGAGCGGACGGAGGCGGAAAAGCCCGAGACCGCAAGGAACGAAAACCCTGAAGGCTGAACTTCCGGGCGTCCGGAAAGCAAGGCCAGGGCTCTGCCCTGGACCCGCCAGGGGCGAGCCGCCCCTGGACCCGGCCTCTTTCAAGAGGTGGGTTCCCCACGGGTCCTGCCTTCGAGCGTAGGGCAGCGCCCTGGTCTCGCTTGCCTGGCCGCCGCCCGCCCCGCCCCGCGCGCGAACGTCATGCAACTCCCGCGGTGCGGCCCCGTAGTTCCGGACAGACACCAGGAAGGTATCCGCCCATGTTCATGCGCATCGACAAGCTCCAGGCCGCGCTGCCGGAGCCGACCAAGCCGGAGCCCAACGCCGCCGCCGCGCTGCAGGAGCTGCTCGGTGGCAAGTACGGCGAGATGTCGACGCTCGGCAACTACATGTTCCAGAGCTTCAACTTCCGCTCCAAGTCCAGGCTGCGCCCGTTCTACAGCCTCGTCTCCTCGATCTTCGCCGAGGAGCTGGGCCACGTCGAGCTGGTCAGCACCGGCGTCTCCATGCTGAACTGCGGCCCGGGCGACACGACCGAGAACGTCGACATCTCCAAGGCGCCGTTCGCGGCCATGCAGGACGTGCGCCTCGCCGGCTCGTTCCTGAGCAACGGCGGCGGCGCTATGCCGATGAACTCCAACGCCGCGTCCTGGAACATGGACATGGTGACCACCACCGGCAACATCATCATCGACCTGCTGCACAACTTCCACCTCGAGTGCGGCGCGCGCATCCACAAGCTGCGCGTCTACGAGACGATGACCGAGGCCACCGGCCGCGAGGTCTGCGGCTACCTGCTGGTGCGCGGCTCCGTGCACGCCCACGCCTACGCGCTCGCGCTGAAGAAGCTCACCGGCGTCGAGATCGAGAAGATGCTGCCCACGCCCAACATTAACCTCGACCGCGTGCCGGAGTGCCAGAAGTACCTCAACGAGGGCAGCCACCGCCGCCTCTACCGCTTCAGCCCGGACGACTACGCGGACATGGCCGGCATCTGGTCGAACGACGAGGTAGCGCTTCCCGGCGATCCGCCGGGCCAGCTCGAGGTTGTCGACGGCCACCCGATGGGCGGCAAGATCCCCGAGTTGGATGGCAACTACGGTGCGTTCGCGCCCAACTACGCGCCGGAGGAGATCTTCGAGATCGCCAGCAAGCTCTATAAGAAGAGCCGCTGACGCAGGCGGCCCGGCGGGCGGTCCCGCCGGGCCGACACTTCCACCCTGCACCAGGCCCTCTCCGACAGTTTCCTGCAAGCAGGGCTTGGTTCTTCCACCGCCTTCCAGCAAGTTTGCCGAAACCTTCGGCAGACCCCGCCCGCGAGGGGCGAGTCCTCCAAAATTCAGTTTCGCCTAAATGATGGTTTCCAAAGGCGAGCCTTTGGCGGGGTCCAGGGCAGAGTTCCTGGCCTTCTGCTGGGTAGGACGCCGCATCCGGTCACTGGCCATCAGGGCGCGACCAGCGTCTCCAGCGCTACCACCTCCACCACCGCAGCCACCGGCACAGCGCCGCGCAGGTGCGGGAACGGGTCCTGGTCCGGCTCGGAGCGCACCCACTCCACCGCCGCCGCGCACAGCTCCGGGCGGAGCCGCATCGCCAGCATCCCGCGACGGCCCGCGAAGTGCCGCGCCAGCACGAAGCCGAGTTGCGCCGGCGTGCAGCAGTGCAGGAAGCCGTCGCGCGCCAGCTCGGGCGGGGCGTGGCGGCCCGAGGCCAGGGCCTCCGCCCACGCGGCCGCGTCGAGGACGTGGAACAGGGTCTCCGCCATCGCGCCACCGTGCAGGGACGCCAGCAAGCAAGCAAGGCTGGGCTCTGCCCAGACCCGCAAAGGGCCTGAGGCCCTTTGATCCCCATCCCT
>CAXSES010000470.1:0-2616 GCA_964236225.1 uncultured Acetobacteraceae bacterium | reverse complement strand
GGGGCTTGCGTCATCGAGGCGGAGCGGCCGGGGCGCGGACGGTTTGGCATCGCCGCAGTGTCGGTGCCGCGTGGCCGGCCGGCAAGCGGCGGGGCGTCGGCCTAGTAAGGCACGAAAGGCTGGCCGTAGGGCGGGCTCCAGCCATAGGGCGGGCGGACGGAGGCGCCGTATGGCCAGCCCGGGGCGGGGCGAGGATACCAGCCGGCCGGGCGGTCGTCGTACGCCGCGTCGCCGGAGGTGGCGGCGACCACGGCGAACGAGCGTGGCGGCGGCGCGGGCGCCAGCCTCGGCGGGGCGTCGGGGACGGCGGCGGGCCGGAGCACGGGCGGCAGCACCAGGGCGCGCGGCGGCCCGGACAGGGCGAGCACCGTCGGGCGCGGCGAGCGCCCCTGCGTCAGCCAGCGCGGCAGCTCGAACCGGGGCGCCGCCGCCTCGCGGGCGGGGTGCGGCCTGGGCTCCACGGCCAGCGCCGCCGCCAGCACGGCACGCTGCGCCGGCCGCGGCGGGAACGGGCGAGGCGGCGCCGGCGGCAAAGGCAGCGGGGGCGATGTCAGAGGGGGCGACGGCACGAAGGGCGCCGGCGCGGCGGCGGCGAGCCTGGTCCGGGATGCGGGCCGCTCGGGCACGGGCGGGGGCGCGGCCTCGGGGGCGGTCGCGACCTCCGGATCGGCGGCGGGCGGGGGCGCGGCCGAGGCGGGGGCCTCCAGCCAGGCCTGCAGCGCCGCGGGCTCCACGAACTGCGCGGGCGCGACCAGGCGCAGGGCGAGGAGGCGGTCGGCCATGTCCTGCAGCCGGCCCGGCTCGTTCAGCGCCGCCCATTCCGTCCTCAGCACGGCCGTGCGCGCGTGCGCCTCCTGCGTGGCCTGCATGGCGCGTCCGATCGCGCGATCCTGCAGGGCCGCGCGGGATTTCTGCCAGTAAAGCAGGCTGGCGCCCGTCGCGGCGAGCAGGCAGAGCGCGGCGGCCCGGAGGACACCGGTGGCGGCGCCCCGCTCCACGACCGCGGCGCTGGAGCGCGGGACGCGCGGCGCGTGCGCCGGGGGGGCGGCCTCGACGGCCGGCCGCACCGCGGCCGCGGCGGCACGACCCGATGTCGCCGGCCGCGACCGGAGTCCCGCAAGGGCCATGCGCCGGCCCATTCCTGCGACAAAGGCGGGAGCGGGACTCCGCGGGAACCCTGGCGGAACGCTGACCTCGTCCCCCGGCCTGGTGAAGCGCTGCATCGCTCGACTCCTGTTCTAGGCGCCGCCGTCGTCGCATGGGCGAGGGGGTGTCCGGCCGAAGCCGCCAGCAGAGTCGTGCCCCTCGGTGACACCAATAGGTGCCCGGCGCTGACCTGTCGGCAGGCAAGGCCGGGCGCTCCCTCCCAGTGGCCATTCCAAGGGTCCAGACGGGCCATCGGACCTCGTGGCCAGCTACGCCCAAACCCGCCTCTGCTTCAAGGCGCGAGCTTCAAAGTGGAGGCTTCAAGATGAGGGTTTCAAGGTGGGGGCGAGCCGCCCCTGGACTTGCCCGACTTGAGGAGTGGATTCCAGAGGCGGGCCCTTGGCGGGGTGCCCGCTTTAAGATGTGGGGGCAGAGCCCCTGGCCTTGCTGGATTTCAGACCGGGACACGACCGGAAGCCGGCAAGGTTGAGGCTCCGCTCCCTGCCCTTCGGCTCAGGCGGTCGCGGGCACGCCGCCCGGGAGCACCGTGGGCGCCGTCGCAGTGGCGGCGGCGTGGCCGGACAGGTCGCGGTCCACGATCTTCTCGAAGCCGCGGACCGTGTAGAGGCCGTAGAAGACCTTGGAGACGAAGTCGATGATCGCGATCAGCGCCACCGACACGGTCTCGCTGAACAGGCCCAGGCCGTCTGTGCCGAAGAACAGGATGATCGGGTACACCAGCCACAGCACAGACAGGATCAGGGCGTTGGTCCGGTAGCTGCCCTGGACGTCGGCGCGCTCCAGGGCGGCCTGCTGGCGCAGCGGCACCCACATCACCCAGTACACCGCCGCGAACGCGCCGCACGAGACCAGGAACCAGGTCCACTTGATCCAGGGCACGACGGAGAGGCCGAAGAACAGCGCGGTCACGATCATCATCAGGTCGGCGAGCAGCAGGCCGGCGACCAGGCCGAGGTGGCGCACCCTGGAATGGATGGCGAGCAGGGCGAGCGGCAGCAGCAGCAGCGGCGTGGTGAACGCCCAGTCGATGTAGCGCGCGTAGTAGAAGGTGCGCGTGACCAGCAGATCGGTGCTCTGCGACGGGTCGGCGATCAGGGCCACCGCGATCGGCACCAGGCCCTGGCCGGCGGCCATGGCGAGGTAGGACAGCGAGGCGATGATCGGCACGATGCCGTGGTAGATCGTGTGGGACTCCTCGGCGGCGGTGCGGCGCTTGCCGAGGAAGAGGATCGCGGCCGCGCCGGCGGCCATCGCGATCGTGTCGAGCCAGAGCCAGAACTGGGGCGTCATCGGGGTTCCCGGGTTGATGTGCCCGGCAAGCGCGGCCGGGGCGGCAGAGTTGCTGGACTCGCCGGAGCGTGCAGCCAGACAAGGCCGATAGGCAAGGCCAGGGCTCTGCCCCACGCTTCAGGCGGGGACCCGCCAGGGCGAGCCGCCCTGGACCGGCTT
>CAXSES010000469.1:0-2625 GCA_964236225.1 uncultured Acetobacteraceae bacterium | reverse complement strand
TGTGCGGCGACAATCAGGATGGTTGTGCGCGTCAATCAGGATGGTGGTTGCCGGGGCTGACCGGAGGCGGGCGTAGCCTGCCGTAGGTCAGCCCCGGCAAGGTCGGTCTTTTGGGGCCTGCCTACGGCGGCGTGAAGTCTGTGCCGGACTGGCGCGGTTCTCTTCATGGGGGGATCGCCTGGTGCCCGGCACGCACATCACCGACCAGCAAGCGAGACTCTATATGCACCATCGCAGGACCCAGACCCGCCAACTCGCCGCCGCGCGTGCGGGCATCGGCGCCAGCACCGGTGCCCGGCTCGATGCCGATCCGCAGCTGCCGTCCCATAACCAGGCCGTTCGCAGCCGGCGCCGGCCCGATCCGCTGGCTACGATGTGGGAGCCCGAGATAATCCCCATGCTGACGTCCATGCCCGGCCTGCGCCCCGTCACGGTGTTCGAGGAAATGCTCCGCCGCCACCTCGACCTGGCGCCCGGCATCCGCCGCACGCTGGAGCGGCGTGTCCGCCACTGGCAGGCGTTGCACGGCCCGGAACGCGAGGTGATCTTCCGCCAGGATCATCCGCCGGGTCGGCAGGGCCTGTCCGACTTCACCGACGTGGGCGACCTTGCCGTGACCATCGCGGGCGAGCCGCTCGATCATCGGCTCTATCACTTCCGCCTGGCCTTCTCCGGGTGGGAGCATGCCGAGGTGGTGCTTGGCGGTGAGAGCTTCACGGCCCTGGCGACGGGGCTGCAAAACGCCTTGTGGGCCCTGGGCGGCGCACCCCACGAGCATCGCAGCGACAGCTTGTCGGCCGCGTTTCGCAATCTCGAGCGCGAGGCCGCCGCGGATCAGACCCGGCGGTACGAGGCGCTGTGCGCCCACTACAAGATGGAGCCCACCCGCAACAATCGCGGCGTCGCGCACGAGAACGGCTCGATCGAGGTGTCGCACGCCCATATCAAGGTGGCTTTGGAGCAGGCCTTGCTGATGCGGGGCGCCGCAGACTTCGACGACCTGGCCAGCTATCGCCGGTTCCTCGACGAGGTCGTCGGCCGCGCCAATGCCCGACGCCGCCGGGCGATCCAGGCCGAGCAATCCGCCCTGCAATCCTTACCCGTACGTCGTACCACCGACCATGACGAGGCGCTCGTCACCGTCACCCGCAGCGGCGGGTTCCTGCTCCGCCGCGTGTTCTACACCGTGCCGTCTCGCCTGATCGGCCATCGCCTGCGGGTCCGCCTCTATGACGACCGCCTGGAATGCCTGCTCGGCGCCACCCTGGTGGTCACTTTGCCGCGGGGGCGTCCGCCCCAGGGATGGGCCAATCGTAGCAGAACCGTGCATGTGGTCGATTACCACCACGTCATCCACGCCCTGCGCCGCAAGCCCAACGCGTTGCTGAACCTGATCTATCGCGATCAGCTGTTTCCTCGTGACGCCTACCGCCGCACCTGGGACCGGTTGGAGGCAGGCCAGCCGCCCAGGGTGGCCTGCCGGATCATGGTGGGGCTGCTGGCGCTGGCGCACGAGCGGGCGTGCGAGGCCGAACTCGCCTGCGAATTGGAACGGCTGATCGGGGCAGACATCTTGCCCGATCTCGCTGTCCTGGAAAGCCGCTTTGCCCCTGCCCTGGCCAGCGTCCCGAGCGTCACCATCACGCTGCCGTCGCCCAGCCTCTACGATGCATTGCTGGCGCCCGGCCGACTCACGGGAGCCCAGTCATGAGCCAGGCCACGCTGCCGCGAGTCGAGGTCGACACCGCCAAGCTGCCGCTGATGCTGGGCGAACTGCGCCTGCCCGCCATCGGGCGGATGTGGGCGGAGATGGCGGACCGGTCCGACCGGGAGGGATGGCCTGCGGCGCGCCTCCTCTCCACCCTGGCCGAGATCGAAATCGCCGAGCGTGCCCGGCGACGCATCGAGCGTCACCTGGCCGATGCACGTCTGCCACCCGACAAGACGCTCGACGGCTTCGACTTCAACCACGTCCCCATGCTGAGCCGGGCCAAAGTCGCCGCACTCGCGTCAGGCGATGCTTGGCTGGGGAAAGGCAAGAACCTGCTGCTGTTCGGGCCACCGGGCTCGGGCAAGACGCACGTCTCGGCCGCGATCGGGCGCAGCTTGGTGGAAAACGGCTACCGCGTGCTGTTCACCCGTACGACCGAACTGGTGCAGCGCCTCCAGGCCGCGCGCCAGGATCTCGCCCTGGAAGCCGCCATCACCAAGCTCGACCGCTATGACCTGCTGGTGCTGGACGACCTGTCCTATGTCCGCAAGGACCAGGCCGAAACATCGGTCCTGTTCGAACTCATCAGCAAACGGTACGAGCGCCGCAGCCTGCTGATCACCGCCAACCAGCCTTTTGGCGAGTGGAACAAGGTATTTCCCGATCCCGCCATGACCATCGCCTCCATCGACCGGCTGGTCCACCACTCGACCATTATCGAGATGAACGTCGAGAGCTACCGCCAGCGGGCCGCAACAACACGCAAAACGCGGCAGGACCGAAAAGCGGCGCCCGACCAAACCGCCACAAACCAGCAGCAAATCGACTGAATGACCAACGCGCCACTTGCCAGCGGCAATCTGGCGCGACAATCATCACACCAAGCGCAACGGATCACCATCCTGATTGCCGCT
>CAXSES010000468.1:0-2634 GCA_964236225.1 uncultured Acetobacteraceae bacterium | reverse complement strand
CGCGAGCCGCCCACTCGCGAGCCGCCAGTCTCAGGCGGGCTCCGCCGACGGCGCGACAAGCACCGGCTCGCCCTCGTCCAGCTCCGCGCCCCACATCCGCTCCAGCGCGTAGAGCGTCCGCGCCTCCGGCTTGAACAGGTGCACGATGATGTCGCCCGCGTCGATCAGCACCCAGTCCGAGCCGCCCGCGCCCTCGATCAGCACCCGCTTGACCCCGGCCTTGTGCAGCGACTCCTCCAGGTGCGTCGCCATCGCGGTGATCTGGCGGTCCGCGAGCCCGGTGGCGATGATCATGCGGTCGGCGAAGCTGGCCCGCCCCGCCAGGTCGAGCGTGACGATCCCCTCGCCCTTGTCCGCCTCCAGGCTCTCCACGATCACCGCCTGCACCCGGTCGAGCTGCGAGGTCTCGACCGGCGCCTCCCTCGGCGCGGCCGGCGCGGCCTGCGGGCGCGGCCCGGCGGCGGCGGCCTTCTTGCGCGGCGTGCCGAGCGCCTTGGCCGCCTCCGACAGCGCAGGCGTCGGCTTGGGCGGGCGGCGCTTGGCCGGCTCTCCCGTGGCGCCGCGCGCGGCCTTGCTGGCGGACTCGGCGGGGGGCTTTCTGGCGATCGTCTCTCTCCGTGCAGCGCAGGCCGAGGCGGGTCGGCCGATCAGGGTCCAGGCGTCTCAGGGTCCAGGCGTCCCGGAGCGGGGCCGGGGATCGACGCGGCGGCACCCAAGCGGCCGGCCGCGCCGCAGCCCGGGGCGGTTGCCCGGGGCCGCAGCCCGGGGCGGTCGCCGCGGCCCCGAACGCTTCCCGGCAGAAACGCCCGCCCCCGCCGCAAGTCAAACATCCCGCGCCACCCGGCCAGACCCGCGCAGCGCGGTGGCCGAGCAGCCGTTCTCGCGCGCCGGCAGGAACACCCAGGCCGGCGGCCGTCGGTCCGCGAGCGTCGCCGCCGCCCGCGCCGGGATGCGCCACGCCCGCAGCCGCCGCGCCGCGCGCCCCGCCAGGGCGCGCCGAGTGTAGGCAGGCCGCGGCAGCACCGCAAACGGAACGAGGCGCGCCAGCTCCGTCCAGCGGCGCCAGCGCGGCAGCTCCGCCAGGATGTCGGCGCCCATCAGCCAGACGAAGCGGGTGCGCGGGAAGCGCCGGCGCAGCGCCCGCAGCGTGTCCACGGCGTAGGCGGTGCCGAGCCTGCGCTCGATGTCCGTGGCGACCACCCGCCTGCCATCCGCGACCCGCGCCGCGGAGGCCAGCCGGTCGCCCAGCGCCGCCATGCCGTGCCGCGGCTTCAGCGGGTTGCCGGGCGAGACCATCAGCCACACCTGGTCGAGCCGCAGCCGCCGCCGCGCCAGCTCCGCGACATGGCGGTGCCCCGCATGGCCCGGGTTGAACGAGCCCCCCAGCAGCCCGACCCTGCGGCCACGAGGCGACATCGCGCGGCGCCCTATCCCCGCACCTGCCCGTCACCCTCCACGACGTAGCGGAACGTGGTGAGCTGCTCCACGCCCACCGGCCCGCGCGCGTGCAGCCGCCCGGTGGCGATGCCGATCTCCGCCCCGAAGCCGAACTCGCCGCCGTCGCAGAACTGCGTGGACGCGTTCCACAGCGTCACCGCGCTGTCGCTGCCGTCGAGGAACCGCCGCGCCGCCGCCTCGTCCTGGGTGATGATCGCCTCCGTGTGCTCGCTGCCGTGCCGCGCGATGTGCGCCAGCGCCCCGTCCACCCCGTCCACCACCGCCACGGACAGCATCGCGTCGAGCCACTCCGTGTCGAAATCCCCCGGCTCCGCCGCCGCCAGCTCCGGCAGCACCGCCCGCGCCCGCTCGTCCGCGCGAAAACCGCACCCCAGCGCCCGCAGCCGCGCCACGATCGGCGGCAGCAGCGCCCCCGCCCCCGCCGCGTCGACCAGCAGCGTCTCCGTCGCCCCGCAGATCCCGGTGCGCCGCATCTTCGCGTCCGCCACCACCCGCACCGCCATCCCCGCATCCGCCGCCGCGTGCACGAAGGTGTGGCACAGCCCCTCCGCGTGGGAGAGCACAGGCACCCGCGCGTCGCGCCGCACCCGCTCCACCAGCCCCCGCCCGCCGCGCGGGATGATCACGTCGATCTCCCCCGCCGCCGACAGCATCGCCGCGACGAACCCCCGGTCCGCCGTCGGCGCCTGCTGCACCGCCGCCTCCGGCACGCCCGCCGCGCGCAGCCCCGCCCCGACCGCCCCCTGGATCGCGCCCGCGCTCGCGAAACTGTCCGAGCCGCCGCGCAGGATCACAGCGTTGCCCGACTTCAGGCACAGCGCCGCCGCGTCCGCCCCCACGTTGGGCCGGCTCTCGTAGACCATGCCGATCACCCCGATCGGCGCCGCCACCCTGCGCATCCTCAGCCCGTTCGGCCTGGTCCACGCCGCCAGGGTGCGGTCGAGCGGGTCGGGCAGCGCCGCCACCTGCTCCATGCCCGCCGCCATCGCCTCCACCCGCGCCGGCGTCAGCGTCAGCCGGTCGCGCAGCGCCGCGCTGCCCTCGAAGCGCGCGACATCCTCGGCGTTGGCGCCCAGGATCGCCGTCCCGTGCGCCCGCAGGCTGCCCGCAACCCGCAGCAGCGCGGCGTCGCGCGCTTTCCCCGGCAGGCGCGCCAGCGTGCGCCCTGCCTCGCGC
>CAXSES010000467.1:0-2646 GCA_964236225.1 uncultured Acetobacteraceae bacterium | reverse complement strand
GGTTGGAACGGCCAAGATCGCCTCGCGTCCGGGTAGCAGCAAGATCGCGACAATCGAGCCGTCCGGCCCGGCAGGTCGGCCCGCGTTGCCGATCGCGCCCCGTGTGCAGCCGCCGCGCACGCCGGCCAACGACCCGCGAGGCCGGCCTGGCCTTCTCAGGCAGGCTTCCGATCCCTGCGCCCGAAGAGAGGAGCCGGGTCGAAGTAGAAGCGGATGTCCAGCAGGTGCCCCACCTTGTCCTGATGGATGATGACCGCGCACGGGACCGGCGGCTGCCTCGCGACGTCGCGGCAGGGCATCAGGTCGGTGTCCACGACCGCTCCGGACGGGAGGTACCAGACATCGAGGATGCCGGTGCCGATGGCGCCGACGTTGCCGTACAGGAATTTCAGCTCGCCCATCGCCTTGTCGATGCCGATCGCGACCAGCCGGTTGCACAGCCTCAGATGCACCCTTTCGGCGAGCAACGGGTGCCACGGCGCCGCGGAGGAGCCGGTCAGCAGCCTCTTGAGGTCCTCCTGCGGCATGCGCGCCTGCCGCGTCAAGACTCCACCCGCCGGCCAGGATGTCCCGGGGCCAGGCCCGGGCGACGTGCCCGGGCGGGGCGCACACGGGACCGAGCCCCCGCAGGCGCGCAGGCGCGCATGGAGGCCCGGGCCTGCGCGGGATGCGCCGGCGCGGCGGCCATCCCGTCCGACCTGCGGCCCGGGCGCACGCCCGACCCATCGGCTTCAACGGCAGCAGGTCTCTCGATCAAGAAGATGCCTCGCGCGGTCGTGGCCACCCGGGGAATGTCACCGTCGGCATGGCGGGCTTGCTTTGTCGTGGCGGCGGGAACGTGAAATGCTGCAACCAGGTTTCAGTGCCGGCCTGCCGTTCAGGCAAGATCACGACACTCCGCCAATACCAATGGCCCTAAGTTCTAACCTGCCAAGGGAGGCAAGGCCAGGGGCTCTGCCCCTGGACCCCGCCAAAGGCTCGCCTTTGGAAACGAATACTTAGACTCGTTTCCGGCCGAGTGTACACTGCGTGGCCCGGCATGATCGGATAGGCCACCACACCCGCCGCATAGGCCACGGACAGTCGGTGTAAAACGAGTCTAAGTTGTGCCGGGTCCAGGGGGGCCTCCCCCCTGGCGGGTCTGGGCAGAGCCCAGCCTTGCCTGCCTGAACGCCCGTCGCATCCGGCCACTGGCATGAGCCGAGCCCCGGCGACCCCGCGTCTGCCAGCAAGATCACGATACGCAGGCGATTGTCGCCCCGCTCCGCGCGCCATAGCTGTGGATGCGATGTCCCACGCCCCCGTTCCCGACATGACGGAGTCAGCCACGACACTCCCGGCCCACCTTGACGGGCACGGCCCATGACACCGGCCCGTTCGATGTCGAGGCCCGCCTCCCCGAAGGCGCCCTGGCGGGCGCGCGGTCGGCTGCGCGGACCCGGCGCGGTCCTGATCGCGGCCGGGTGCTCCGCGTGCAGCGCCGCGCCCGCGCAGGACGTGTTCGGCTCGTTCGTCCCGTCCTGGCTCCTGTGCGCCCTGGCCGGCATCGCCGCGGCCATCGCGTGCCGCCTGGTCCTCGGGTTCGCCGGGCTGAGCGACCACCTGCTGCTCCCGCCTTTGACCTATGTCGGGATCGCGGTGGCCGTCACCCTCGCGGTGTGGCTTCTCCGGTTCGGGCACTGAAGCGGGACCGCGATGCGCAGGGTGCTCGGCATCGTCATCAGCCTCCTCGTCCTGGTGGCGGTCGGGGTGCTGGCGTTCCTCACCGTCGGACGGCTCGACCGCAGGCCGCGCACGGACGACGCCTACCTCAAGGCGGACCTCGTCCACATGGCCCCGGACGTGAGCGGCCGGATCGTGCGCCTGGACGTCGCCGACAACCAGTTCGTGCGCCGCGGCGACGTGCTCTACGTCATCGACCAGGAGCCCTACCTCGACCACGTCGCCCAGGCGAAGGCGCAGCTGCAATCCGTCCGGGCCCAGCTCGCGGTGGACGTCAACCAGGTCGCGTCGCAGGTGTCCAAGGCGCAGGCGGCGGCGACGGCGATCAGGAGCGCGGAGGCGCAGTCCGCGCTGGCGAACGTGAGCGTGGGACGCCTGGCCCCCCTGGGCGCGCGCGGGTTCGTCACGGCGGAGCAGGTCGACCAGGCCCGCACGGCCGCGCGCACCGCGCAGGTGTCGGTCCAGACGGCGCGCGACGAGGCCAGGGCCGCCGCGCAGGGCGTGACCAGCGTCGCCTCCCTGGAGGCCCAGGTCGCGGCGGCCCAGGCCGACCTTGCCCTGGCCGAGCGCAACCTGCGGCTCACGGTGGTGACGTCGCCGTGCGACGGCCAGATCACCTCGCTCAACGTCGCGGTCGGCGAGTACGCCACGACGGGGACGGCGGTGTTCACCATCATCGACACCGAACGCTGGTGGGCGGTGGGCAATTTCCGAGAGACCGACCTCGCCGGCCTGCGGCCAGGGCAGGACGCGACGGTCTTCGTGCTCGGCTTCGGCGGGCAGGCGGTGCACGGCGTCGTGGACAGCCTCGGCGGCGGAGTCTCGCCCGACGAGGCCAGCACGAGCAACGGCCTCCCGGCCATCCCGCGCAGCCTGGACTGGGTGCGCATCGCCCAGCGCTTCCCGGTCCGCATCCTGCTGGAC
>CAXSES010000466.1:0-2655 GCA_964236225.1 uncultured Acetobacteraceae bacterium | reverse complement strand
GTCCAGAGGCCTTGGCCTTTGGCGGGTCTGGGCAGAGCCCAGCCTTGCTTGCTTCTCAGCCCTGGCACGCCCCTGCCACGACGTTGTCGTAGAAGCCTTCGAGCGTCTCGGTCTGGCGGGCCATGTCGAAGCGCCGCTCCACGAAGCGCCGCGCCTGCGCGCCCATGCGGCGGCGCAGCTCGGGGTCTGCGAGCAGCGCCTGCATGCGGGCGCACAGCGCGGCGGCGTCGCGCGGCGGCACGAGGAACCCGGTCTCGCCGTCGAGCACCCCCTCGGGGATGCCGCCCACGCGCGAGCCGACCACCGGCACGCCGCTCGCCGCCGCCTCCAGCAGCACCATGCCCAGGCCCTCCACCCGGCCCGTGCGGGTGCGCACGCTAGGCAGCACCAGCATCGCGGCCTGGCGGATCCACGCCATGACCTCGGCGTGGGGCCTAGCTCCCAGGAAGCGCACCCGCCCGCCCAGGCCGAGCGCCGCCGCCAGGGCGTGCAGCGGGCGGCGCAGCTCGCCGTCGCCGATGACCACGAGCGAGACGGCGGCGTCGCGCTGCGCCAGCGCGGCGAAGGCGTGCAGCAGGGTGGCGGTGCCCTTCATCGCGACCAGACGGGCGACGTGCAGGATCGTCGCTGTCTCCTCGCCCGGGTCGCGCGGCCGGGTCGCGGCGCAGTCCACGCCGGTGTAGTGCACGTGGGTGCGCGAGGCGGGGAAGCCCTGCGCCAGCACCTGGTCGCGGATGAACGAGGAGACGCACAGGAACAGCGCGCCCTCCCGCGCCAGGCGGCGGCGGAACAGGGGATAGTTCGCCCAGGCGGGCGAGGTCAGCAGCGCCGCCGTGGACAGGGTGGCGTCGAAGCCGTGGAACGTGGTGACCAGCGGCACGCCGAGGCGACGGGCCAGCGGCAGCGCGTGGACGCCGTCGATGCCGAAATGGGCGTGGATCAGCGACGGCCGCCGCCCGGCGAGCAGTCGCTCGAAGCCGCGCGGCGAGCGGGCGAGCACCTGCCAGGCGATGGCGGGCAGGGAGCGCCACGGGCCGCTGTCCTGCAGGGCGAGCGAGACGGCACCGGGAGGCGCGTCGCCGAAGCGCAGACGGCCCAGGTAGAGGGGGCGGTGGCGGCGCAGGGGCTCGGCCTGCTGGGCGACGAAGGGCTCGGAGACCCGGAACAGGTTGTTGCGGAAGATCGCGACGTCGCGCACGGCGGCACCGTAGGGAGCGGACGGCAAGGCAGCAAGCAAGGCCAGGGGCTCCCTCCGCTGGCCATTCCAATGGCCCAAGCGGGCCATCGGAACCTTTGGCCAGCTACGCCCAGACCCGCCAGGGGCGAGCCGCCCCTGGACCGGCTCTACTTAAGTAATGGATTCCAAAGGGCTCGCCCTTTGGCGGAGTTTGAGGCAGAGCCTCAACCTTTCTTGCTGCCTCCCCGGCCCTTGCCCCGTCGGCCCCGCTGCCGCTAGACCCGCGCGCATGATCCTCCTGCGCCACGGCCAGAGCGAGTTCAACGTCGTGTTCAGCGCCACCAAGCGCGACCCCGGCATCACCGACCCCCACCTCACCGCCGCAGGGCGCGCGCAGATCGCCGCCGCCGCGGAGCAGCTTGCAGGCGAGGGGCTGCGCCGCATCGTCGCCTCGCCCTACACCCGCGCCCTGCAGACCGCCGCGATCGCCGGCGAGCGCCTCGGCGTGCCTGTGCTGATCGACGTCGTGGTGCGCGAGCGCTGCGCCTTCGCCTGCGACGTCGGCACGCCGCGCGCCACGCTCGCGCAGGCCTGGCCGCACCACGATTTCGCGGCGCTCGACGAGGTGTGGTGGCCCCAGGGCATCGAGACCGAGGCGGAGATCCTGACCCGCGCCGCGCGGTTCCGCGCCGCCATGGCCGCCGAGCCCTCCTGGCGCGAGACGCTGGTGGTCAGCCACTGGGGGTTCATCCTGGCGCTGACCGGCGAGCAGATGCAGAACGGCGAGTGGCTGCGCTACGACCCGACAGGGCCGGCGCCAGCGAGCATCGACTGGATGCACCCGTAGGGTCCGCGCGGCCGGGCAAGCAGGGCCGGGCTCCTCCCGGCTCGGGGGCGCCGCTTCCACCCGCAGCGCGGCCATGCTACCCGGCGCCCGCGAGCCCCGAGGCCCGCCGCGCCCCGAGGAGGCTTCCATGTCCGAGTTCACGCCGGCTCCCGACGACGCCCAGAACGGGGCCGCCGCCGCCCCGCCGCTGATGGTCAACCACCAGTACGTGAAGGACCTGTCCTTCGAGGTGCCTGGCGCGCCCGAGATCTTCTCGACCCTGCGCGCGGCGCCCCAGGTGCAGATCAACCTCGACGTCCAGGCGCGCCGCCTCGGCGAGGGCCAGGAGGTGTTCGAGGTCACGCTCGCGGTGCGCGCCGAGGCCAGCGACGCCTCGACCGGCACAGCGCGCGTGGTGTTCATCGCCGAGCTGTCCTATGGCGGCATCTTCACCCTGACCGGCATCCCGGCCGAGTCCGTGGAGCCGGTGCTGCTGGTGGAGTGCCCGCGCCTGCTGTTCCCGTTCGCGCGCAACATCATCGCCGACGTGACCCGCGAGGGGGGCTTCCCGCCGGTGCTGCTGCAGCCGATCGACTTCGTCTCGCTGTGGCAGAGCCGGCGGGGGGTCAGCCCGCAGGTCGGCCACGCCTGA
>CAXSES010000465.1:0-2670 GCA_964236225.1 uncultured Acetobacteraceae bacterium | reverse complement strand
GGCGTGTCCGGCGGCAACGCCCAACAGGACCAGGACATCGCGGAAGCGGCCCTCAGGTCGCTCGGGTTCGACGTGGCCGGCTAGGGCGGCTCCGGCGCCGCCAAACCCGTCGCGCAACTTATGCGCACGGCCAGGTTGACTGACACATCAAGAGGCTGCCGACCCTTGGTTGTCGTACGTCAGTCAATGAAGCCGGACGTATCATACCAACGGCCGAGTGCGATGACTGGTTCAGCAGGCAGGGCCAGCGGCCCTGTCCCAGTGCCTTGAAGCGGGGACCCCACCAAAGGCTCGCCTTTGGAATCCAATACTTAAATAAAGCCGGTCCAGGGGCGGCTCGCCCCTGGCGGGTCCAGGGCAGAGCCCTGGCCTTGCTGGCTTGTCTCCTCCGCCGCGCCTCAGGGCGTCGCGTGCCCGAACAGCAGCCTGAGCACGCCATAGAGCGCGCCGCCGGCGAGGAAGCCGACGAGGGTGCCGTTCACCCGCACGTACTGCAGGTCCGGCCCGACGCGCAGCTCGATGCGCTCGACCAGGGTGGCCGTGTCCCAGTTGGCGACGACGCTGCTGATGAAGCCGGCGAGGCGCTCCTGCACCATGGGCAGCAGGCGGGCGACCAGGGTGTCGGCGCCGCGCCGCAGCCTGGCCTCAGCCTCGGGGCCCTCGGTGAGCACGGTGGCGAGGCGGGCAAGGCTGCTTTCCAGCACGCCGACGATGTGGCCGCCCGGCCTGGCGGCGTCGGCCTCCGCGGTGCGGCGCAGGCGTTGCCAGACGTCGCCGGCCCAGTTCTGCACGGTCTCATGGCGGATCACGTCGCGCAGGGTGCGGCCGATGTCGGCGGCGCGCTCCGGGTCATCCTCCATGCGGCTGATCTCGTGGCGAACCCAGGCGTCGAAGGCGTCGCGTATCTCGGAGTTCTCGGGATCGATCTTGTCCAGCTCGGCGCCGACCGAGGCCAGGACGCGGGTGGCGACCGAGGCGCCGATCGCCCAGCCAACCATGCGGCCGCCCTGCTCGCGCACCCGGTCCTCGATCAGGGCGCGGAGCTGGTCGTGCTTGGCGGCCAG
Source organism: uncultured Acetobacteraceae bacterium (assembly GCA_964236225.1). Classification (GTDB taxonomy): domain Bacteria; phylum Pseudomonadota; class Alphaproteobacteria; order Acetobacterales; family Acetobacteraceae; genus CAXSEF01. Next base: position 1,606 of record CAXSES010000465.1, on the reverse strand, counting down.
GGTGGCGCGGAGCTGCTCGAGGAGGAAGGCCAGCACCTCCTGGTGGCGGCCGCCGTCGACCAGGCCGCGCAGCGCACGCGCCAGGACGCGGCTGCCGCCCGGGCCGCCGAGCAGGCGGGAGGCAACGCGCCCGGCGACGCGGCCGGCGCGGCCGTCCTCCACAGTGACAAGCAGGACGGGGACGGCGGAGGCCAGCGCGCGGGCCAGCGGCCGGATCGTGTCGGGGTCGGCGAGGAAGCGGCGCAGCAGGTCGGGCACGTCGAGCCGGGCCAGGGCGCGCGAGACCTCCGCCTCCGTGACGACGTGGGACGCCACGAAGCGGCCGAGCGCCGCGCCGAGGCGGGCCTTCTGGGCGGGGACGATCGCGGTGTGCGGGATCGGCAGGCCCATCGGGTGGCGGAACAGCGCGGTGACGGCGAACCAGTCGGCGAGGCCGCCGACCAGGCCGGCCTTGGCGGCGGATTGCAGCAGGTCGGCGGGCCAGCCGGGGGGCAGGGCGTAGGAGGCGAGGGTGAGGCCGGCGGTGGCGCCCAGCAGCGAGGAGGCGAGGGCCTTGGAGCGGCGCAGGCGGGCGCGCGCGTCGGCGTCGAGGTCGGGGGTCGGCATCGGGCGGGGGTAGCACGGGGGGGTGGGGGCGGGAAGCAAGGCCAGGGGCTCTGCCCCTGGACCCCGCCAAAGGGCGAGCCCTTTGGAAACCGTCCGGAAGGGTTTGGTGCCCGGGAGCGGGGCGGTTTTCTCCACGCCGCGCGGGCTTGGGGGCGCCTGCCGCAGCGGGTCCCCACTTTCGAGACATGGGGCAGAGCCCTGGCCTTGGGTCTACCCGAACACGGCCCCCCAGCTTTCGCCCAGCGCCTGGTCCACGCGGGCGAGGTCGGCGCACGCGCCCAGGGCCGCGAGGCTGGTGACGCCGTGCTCCGCGATGCCGCAGGGCACGATGCCGTCGTAGTGCGACAGGTCCGGGCTGACGTTGAGCGCCACGCCGTGCCAGCTCACCCAGCGGGTGACGCGCACGCCGATGGCGGCGATCTTGGACTCTGCCCCGGTGGCGGGGTCGGCGACCCAGAGGCCCACGCGGCCGGCGCGGCGCTCGGCGTGGACGCCAAGGCGGGCGATGGCGGCGATCAGCCAGGATTCCAGGCCGTGGACGTAGGCGCGCACGTCGCGGGGCGGGACCTGTCCGTGGCGCCGGGTCAGGTCGAGCAGGACGTAGGCGGTGCGCTGTCCTGGGCCGTGGTAGGTCCACTGGCCGCCGCGGCCCGCCTCGAAGGTGGGGAAGCGGTCCGGCGCGGTGAGGTCCTCGCGGCGCGCCGAGGTGCCGGCGGTGTAGAGTGGCGGGTGCTCGACAAGCCAGACCAGCCCGGGGGCGGCGTCGGCGTGGATGGCGGCGACGCGGGCCTGCATGGCGGCGACGGCGTCGGGATAGGCGAGCAGGCCGGGCTCGGTGCGCCACTCGATGGCGGGCGGCGGAACCAGGGGCGGGGTTTGCGGGGGGGCGAGCGTTCCCGCGGTTGTCGTGGCTGGAACCATCGGTTATATGCCGCTCCGGCGACTGTGCGGTCGTGGCGAAATGGTAGACGCGCAAGCTTGAGGTGCTTGTGGGGGAAAC
>CAXSES010000464.1:0-2672 GCA_964236225.1 uncultured Acetobacteraceae bacterium | reverse complement strand
CCAGGGGCGGCTCGCCCCTGGCGGGTCTGGGCGTAGCTGCCAAAGGTTCCGACGACCCACTTGGGTCGTTGGAATGGCAGCGGAGGGAGAGCCCAGCCTTGCTTCGGGTCGGCAGCCCGGGGTTCATTTCCGCGGCTGCACGCCCCACTGCTCCTCGTAGCGGTGGCGCGCGGCGCGCAGGGCCGCTTCCTGGGCATGGTCGTGCTGGTCCAGGACGGCCCGGATCAGCACCGGGACGAGTTCCGCCAGAAGCCAGCCCACGGCGCAGGCCGCCCAGGCCGCCCCGAGCACGCCGACATCGCCCAGCAGCGACAGCGCGTCGGGCATTCCGGCGCCCGCGCGCCAGAGCCGGAGCACCGGGCCGATCGACAGCGCCGCCCCGAACAGCGCGACCGAGCGCGCGACCGGACGCCCCGGCGCCCCGTCGCTGAGCAGCGCGGGCCCCAGCGGCGCCATGAGGCCGCCGAGCAGCAGCAGCGTCGCCGGCGACACCGCGAGCAGCAGGCCGCACCCCATGCCCTGCAGCCAGCGCAGCGACCCGGCCCGGTGCCTGGAGCCGCCGGCACGCGAGGCGCCCCGAACGCTCATGGCGTGTTGTGCCGGACGCGCGGCGGAGCACTCATGACAGCACCGCCAGCATCAGGAAGCCCGCGGCGAGGACCAGGCCGATGCTGCCGACCACGTCGCGCCCCGCGCGGCGCGCCACGTCGAGGCGGCCTGCGCGCAGTGCGGCGAGAGCAGCCAGCCGGGCGTCGATCCGGATCACCTCGGCATGGGCCAGGTCGGCCTCGGCCCGGTCGCGGCTGACCGCGGCATCGTCGTTCAGCAGATCGACCATGCCGTGCACCAGGCCCTGTGCCGCCAGCTCGACCAGCCGCGCGGCCAGGCGGTCCCGCGTCTCGCTGTTCTGCCACGCCGACAGGTCCGACAGCCCGCCGCGCAGCAGCCAGCCGGCCAGCGCGGGCAGCGGGCCGACCCGCAGGCGCTGCTGCAGGAGGCCGAGCAGCTCCGCCTGGCGCATGGCGGCGCCGGGCAGGCTGGCGCCGTCCTGGCGCTGGCCGTGCCGCGCGGCGACGAAGGCCAGCATCTCGGCGTCCAGCGGCAACGGGGCGGGGGTCGCATCGGGCGTCGCGCCACCCGGGGTCGCTGCCCCCTGGGCTCCCCCGCTCTGGGTTCCCCCATCCTGGGCCACCGCCTCAAGCGCCAGCAGCAGGTCCGGGAGCCGGATCGCCACGTATCGTCCCAGCGCCGGGGAGGCGCACGCCAGCAGCGGGTTCAGCTCGTAGATCAGCCGGGCCACGGCGGCGCCGGGCAGGGCCGGCGCCGATGCCGCGCCGGCTCCGGTCGAGGAGCCGGACCCGAGCAGCAGGTGGTGGCTGCGCGACTCCATGCGCACCCGTTCCGGGTCGCTTCGCTCCGGACGCAGGCGGGCCCAGCCCACCGTTGCCTCAGAGGCGATCAGCTCCTGCAGGGCGCCCAGCGTCGCCTTGTCCTGGCGCGCCTCCACCAGGGCCGGTCCCAGCCCGTCCGGCCACAGCGACACGCCGCGCCAGCACAGCGGCGCCAGCGGATCGAGCACCGCCACCGCGCGCATCACGGCAAGCGGCTCGCCCGTCCGCCCGCCTGTGCCGAGCCCGGCGAGCGCGGCCTCGAGCCGGGTGGCCAGGATGTTGTTCGACAAGGCCCGGCGCAGCCAGGTCGTCACCGCCCCGGCCTGCAGCAGCGCCGTGGCCGGCTCCGGGTGCTGGGCCATGGCCAGCGCCAGGCCGCGGGCGCTCCAGGCCTGCACCGGCCCGACGGCGAGGCCGCGCTCGGCGGGACGCGGCATGCGCACGATCGAGCGCCGGGAGCGGGCCGCGCCGGGGTCGCACAGCAGGGCGGGCGAGGGCCTGTGCTCCGGGGCCTCGGCCAGCATGCCGCGCAGCAGGTCGGCGAGCGCGGCCGGCAGCGCCTCGCGGCCGACCAGGGCGTCGTAGCTGCCAAGCTCCACCTTGCGGCGCAGGATGGCCGCCTCGTCGAGCCCCGCGAGCGGCGCGCGTCCCAGCGCCAGGGTCAGCAGCACCACGCCGAGCGCGTAGACGTCGTCGGCGATGTCGCCGTCGCCGCGCCCGGATTTGAGGCAGAGCTGCGAGGCGGGCGGCTCGAACAGGGCGGGCTGCAGGCTGGCGGGCGGCTCGGCCCAGGCGGGGCCCAGCACCACCTCGCCTGACCTGTCGCGGAACAGGTTGTCGGGCCGGATCGCGCGGTGGGTGAGGCCGAGCTGGGCCAGGGCGGCGAGCGTGGCGGCCGCGGGGCGCAGCACCCTGGCGAGCAGTTCCGCCTCGTCCCACGGCGAGGCGGCGGACAAGGCCGGCCCGGGCGGCGCAGGGACCACCACCCAGGCCGCGCCGGCGAACACGCCATGTCCGAGCGGCGGCAGCAGGCGGGGGATCGCCGCCTCCGCGAGGGCGAGGATCGCGCCGGCGCGCGGGGGCGCGGCCGGCAGGATGCGCAGCGCCGCCAGCGCGCCCGGCGCGCGGCTGCGGTCGCTCGCCCGCACGGCGCGCAGGCCCGGCGACAGGAAATCGGCGGGACGATCGGGTTCGGGGACGTAGCGCCCGGCGATGGGCGCATCTCGCGGCTCGGATGCCATGCTGGGTCGCTTCGTCGTTCTGACGCGCCACCCTGGGCCA
>CAXSES010000463.1:0-2680 GCA_964236225.1 uncultured Acetobacteraceae bacterium | reverse complement strand
GCCGTTGGTACGGGAGCCAGCATTGACGGGCATGTCGGAGGCGGCCGGTCACGACTCGTTCGGCGCGCAGAAGGTGCCAGGGTTGGCATGGTGCATGCCCTGGCGCCTTCCCGCGGCGTTGCATCGTCCCGGAGGAGGGCTGGAACATGCGTCGGGGGCACTGCCCCCGGGCAAACGCCCCTGCGTCGCAGGCGTTTAACACATCATGGGTAGAAACAGGTCCGGCGCACGACAAACCGCTGGACATCCCTTGACGAAATAACCCCGATGTCCGGGGTTGTCGTGGCTGCGATGCAAGGGAGTGTGAATGGCGTCCATCGGCCACGCGCGTGTTCCGGCCCGGGAGGAAGGACAGGTTCTCGAGCCGTTGCGTGACGTCGAGGAACCGACCCGGCCCGGCGACGTCGCCGTGGAGCTGGCCGACCTGCGGCAGGAGATCGCCGGGCTGCGCGAGGCCGTGCGCGCCCGGGACGACTTCATCGCCATCGCCGCTCATGAGCTGCGCAACCCAATGACGCCGATCATCGGGGTTGCGGAGCTGGCGCTCGCCGCCGCCCAGGCCTCGCAAGGCGTTTGCCCGCCGCGCATCACGGATCTGTTGCGGCGCCTGCAGCTTCTCGCCCACGACTTCATCAAGCGGTCAACGAGGCTGCTGGACGTGAGCCGCATCGAGGCGGGCAACCTGCAACTGGAGCGTTGCCCGACGGACCTCTCGTCCATCGTGCGCTCGGCGGCGCGAAGCTACGAGGCCATGGCCGCCCGTGCCCGCAGCCCTCTCGTGCTGGACGTGCAGGACGGGGTGACCAGCCTTGGGGACGGGCTTGCGGTCGAGCAGGTGGTCGAGAACCTGCTGTCCAACGCGCTCAAGTTCGGGGCGGGCAAGCCTGTCGCCATCCATCTCCGGTCGGATGGCCGATCGGCGACGCTGCGCGTCCGCGACCTCGGCATCGGCATGTCGACGGACCAGCAGGCGCGCATCTTCGCGCGGTTCGAGCAGGTAATGACCCATCACAAGGGAAGCGGCTTCGGCGTCGGACTCTGGGTGGCGAACCGTCTGGTCGCGGCCATGGACGGCGAAATCTCCGTGTCGAGCGTCATGGGCGAAGGCTCGACCTTCACCGTGACGTTCCTCGTCGCGCACCCAACCCCGGACAGGACGACGCCTTGACGCAAAGCGCTGACGAGGCCGGCGATGGCGGGAAGGGGATCGAGCGGGTCAGCAGCCTTGTTCCGGGACTGGACGCGGTCCTGTGCGGCGGCTTCCTGCGTGGCGGCCTCTACATGATCCAGGGACCGCCCGGCATGGGCAAGACGATCCTGGCCAACCAGATCATGTACGGCCAGGCCGCCAGGGGAGGCCGCGCCCTCTTCGTCACCGTCCTGGGCGAGAACCACGGCCGCATGATGGCGCATCTGCGCCCGTTGCGGTTCTTCGATGACGCCCTGGTTCCGGACCAGGTGTCCTACATCAGCGGCTACGACGCGCTCGAGGCGGACGGCCTCAAGGGCCTGTTCACCCTGATAAGCCGGGAGGTCCTGGGCCGGAAGGTGACTCTGCTGGCCCTGGACGGCATGAGCGCCGTCGAGGAGAGGACCGGGGACGAGTTCGAGGTCAAGCGGTTCACCCACGAGCTGCAGACTCTGGCCTCGGCAACCGACTGCACGATGTTCCTGTTGACCAGCGTGGCGGGCGCCATGTCGGCGCCGGAGCACACGATGGTGGACGGGCTGATCGAGTTGCGGCAGCGCTCCAGCAGCCCCCGGACCGAGCGCCGGCTAGTGGTCCACAAGCTCCGCGGCACCGGCTTCCTGGAAGGCGAGCACGCCTTCCGCATCACCCGCGACGGCATCACTGTGTTCCCCAGGATCGAGGCCCTGCTTGCGACGCCCACGCGCCGCACGCCGCCGCCGCGCACGCGCGTGTCGTCCGGTGTCGCCACCCTCGACGTGATGTTCAGCGGCGGCATCCCCGAGGCGACGATGACCGGGCTGGTGGGGCCGTCCGGCGCGGGCAAGACCGCCCTTGGCCTGCACTTCCTGGCCGGCTCGACCTCCACCGAGCCCGGCCTGCTGTTCGGCTGCTACGAGCCGCCGGAGCGGGTGCGCTACAAGGCGGCGACCATGGGCCTCGACCTCGCCGCGGTGGAGGAGCGGGGGGACCTGGAGATCCTCTGGTACCCCGTCGGCGAGTACATCCTGGACGAGCTTGCCGACCGGCTGATCGAGGCCGTGCGCAGGCGCGGGGTGAAGCGTCTGCTGGTCGACGGCATGTCCGGCTTCCAGCAGGCGGCGCTTGAGCCCGAGCGCATCGTGCGCTTCTGGTCCGCCCTGTCGAACGAGCTGCGAGCGCTGGGCGTCACGACGCTCTACACCCTGGAGCTGCAGGACATGGCCAGCCGGGACCTTCGCGTGCCCGTGGACGGCATCGCCACCCTGTCCGAGGTCATGGTGCTCGTGCGCTACGTCGAGCTCCGGTCCCGGCTGTATCGCCTGATCTCCCTGTTCAAGGTGCGGGAAGGCAGCTTCGACCCCACCATCCGGGAGTTCACGATCAGCGACGCCGGAATCATCGTCGGCGAGCCGTTCGAGGGCGTCGAGGCTGTGCTGAGCGGCATGGCGCGCGAGGTCGCCAGGGGCGGGCCTGCAATCCTGTCGGGCGGCGCCGGCCCGGACCTGGCTG
>CAXSES010000462.1:0-2681 GCA_964236225.1 uncultured Acetobacteraceae bacterium | reverse complement strand
CACGATCTGGTCCATGCCGGCTGTATGGAACCCACGCCCAAGCCGCGCAACCGGCGGGAGCGTGAAGAAGGCAGGGCCAGGCCCCTGCCCGCCGCCGCCGCGCCAGGGTTCTCAGCCCGGCCCGCATCCGCTATCTGTCCACTCTCCCGGTGGACCAGCCATGTCGAGCCTGCCTCAGACCGATCACCCTCCCGCGACGCCCGGCCTCGCCGCCACCCCGGCCGAGGAGCTGGCCCTGCTGCGCGCAGAGCTGGACCACCTCGACGACGTCCTGCACGACACCCTGCGCAGCCGCGCCGCGATCGTCGCCCGCATCGGCGCCAGCGCCGCCAAGGGCACGCTCAAGCTGCGCATGGGCCGCCAGGCCGAGATCCTGCGCCGCATCCTCGCCCGCCACGACGGCGCCTACCCCCCCGCCTCCGTGGTCCGGGTCTGGCTCGAGCTCCTCGCCGGCACCATCGCCATGCAGGCCCCGTTCTGCGTCGCGGTCGGCCAGGCCGAGGGCGACGCCGCGCTCACCGCCACCGCCCGCGAGCAGTTCGGCGCCCTGGCCCGCCTGCGCGCCTGGGGCAGCGTCGGCCAGGCGATCGGCGAGGTCCGCGCCGGCACCGCCAGCGTCGCCGTCCTCCCCCTGCCGCACGAGGGCGAGGCGATCTCCGCCGCCTGGTGGACCGGCCTGCTGAACCGCAACGGCCCGAATCCCAACGATCCGAACCGCAACGGCCCCAACCGCGACGGCCCGAACCGCAACGGCCCGGGCCGCGAGGGCGCGCAACGCGACGGCGCGGGCCGCGACAGCCCCGGCGCCCTGGCGCGCCTGCACGTCGTCGCCCGCCTGCCGATCTGGTCGCCCCGCCCCGAGGGCGCGCCCGCGGCCCAGGCCCTCGTCGTCGCCGGCGTCCCCCCCGACCCGAGCGGCGCCGACCGCACCCTGCTCGGCCTGGAGCTGGCCCCGGAGGGCAGCCGCACCCGGCTGCTCGCGGCGCTGCCCGCGGCCGGACTCGCGCCCGGCCGGGTCCTGCTGCGACGCGATCCCGGCGCGCCCACCGCCCGCGCCCTGGTCGAGGTCGAGGGCTTCGTCACAGACGGCGACCCCCGCCTGTCCGCCGCCTCCCTGCAGGCGCTGGGCGACTCCCGGCAGCGCCCCGTGGTGCTCGGCGCCTACGCGATCCCCCTCGGCGCCGACCCCTCGCCCGCCCGATGAGCCCGCGCCCGCGCCCCGAGATCATGGCGATCACCCCCTACGTCGGCGGCGAGTCCCACCTCCCCGCCGCCAACCGCGTGGTCAAGCTGTCCTCCAACGAGGGCGCGTTCGGCCCGCCTCCCGCCGCCCTCGCCGCGATTCGCGAGGCCGCCGCGAGCGCCCACCGCTACCCCGACGGCTCTGCCGCCGCCCTGCGCCAGGCCATCGCCGCCCGCCACGGCCTGGACGCCGCCCGCATCGTCTGCGGCAACGGCTCGGACGAGCTGCTCGCCGCGCTGTGCACGATCTACGGCGGCCCGGGCACCGGCCTGCTGATGACCGAGCACGGCTTCTCGATCTACGCCATCGCAGGCCAGGCCGCCGGGATGCGCGTCACCCGCGTCCCGGAGCGCCAGCTCCGCGCCGACGTCGACGCCCTGCTCGCCGCCGTCGCCCTGGACACCACGCTGGTCTTCCTCGCCAACCCCAACAACCCCACCGGCAGCCTGCTCCCCGCCCCAGAGATACGCCGCCTGCGCGCGGGCCTGCCCGACGACGTGATCCTGGTGCTCGACGCCGCCTACGCGGAATACGTCGACGACCCCGGCTACGAGGCCGGCGCCGCGCTGGTCGAGGCCGGCGACAACACCGTGATGACCCGCACCTTCAGCAAGATGTACGGCCTCGGCGGCCTGCGCGTCGGCTGGGCCTACGCCCCCGCGCCGATCGCCGACGCCCTGAACCGCCTGCGCGCCCCCTTCAACGTCAACGCCGTGGCACTCGCCGCCGCCGCCGCCGCCCTCTGCGAGCCAGGCTGGGTCGAGCACGGCCGCCGCCACAACGCCACCCAGCGCGCCCGCCTGACCCGCCTGCTGGAGCAGGCCGGCCTGCGCGTCTGGCCGAGCCACGCCAACTTCCTGCTCGCAGACCTCGCCTCCGCCGGCCGCGCCAGCGACGCCGACGCCTTCCTGCGCGCCCGCGGCCTCATCGTGCGCAACGTGCGCTCCTACGGCCTGCCCGCCTGCCTGCGCATCACCATCGGCACCGCCGAGGAGGTCGACCTCGTCGCCGAGGCGCTGGCCGGCTTCATGGCGCAGGCAGCGCCGCAATCCGCCGCGTGAGACCAACGGCTCCGTGGAGTGACCTTCAAGGCAAGCAAGGCCAGGGGCTCTGCCCCCAATGTCTGGAAGTGGGGACCCCGCCAAAGGCTCGCCTTTGGAAACCAACACTTAGACTCGTTCTGCACCGACTGTCCGTGGTCCATGCGGCGGGTGTGGTGGCATATCCGATCATGCCGGGCCACGCAGCGTACACTCGTCCGGAAACAAAGCTAAGTTGCGCCGGGTCCAGGGGCGGCTCGCCCCTGGCGGGTCTGGGCAGAGCCCAGCCTTGCCTGCCTCTTCGCTCACCCCAAAAACTCCTCGGCGTAAGCCCGCAGCACGACCCGGTGCCATGACCCGCCCGCCCGACGCTGCCCCACGCCCCGACCCGCCCATCC
>CAXSES010000461.1:0-2699 GCA_964236225.1 uncultured Acetobacteraceae bacterium | reverse complement strand
GTCCAGGGGCGGCTCGCCCCTGGCGGGTCTGGGCAGCGCCCAGCCTTGCTTGCCTGGCCGCCCGCTCCGCGCCCGCCGTTCCCGTGCCTGGCTGCCTCGCGACTGAGCCTGCGCGCGCCCCCCCGCGCTCGACCTCGGAGTTCCGCCCGATGACCCTTCCCGACCTTGCGCCGCATGGACCCGCCGCCCTGGCCGGCGCAGCTGCAGTCGGCCCGGCCGCCCGGCCTGCGGAGCCGCCGGGGCGCGCGGCCCGGCTGTCCGCGGCGGCGGCGCGGCTTGATCGGGACGCGCAGGCGCCGGGCGGGGACGACGACAGCCTGCACGAGGAGTGCGGCGTGTTCGGCGTGTGGGGCGCCACCGACGCCTCGGCGCTGACCGCGCTCGGGCTGCACGCGCTGCAGCATCGCGGCCAGGAGGCGACCGGCATCGTCAGCTTCGACGGCGCGCGGTTCCACAACCACCGCGGCCTCGGCCTGGTGGGCGACAACTTCTCCGATGCGCGGGTGATCGCCTCGCTGCCGGGGCGCAGCGCGGTCGGGCACAACCGCTACGCCACGACCGGCGACACCATCCTGCGCAACGTGCAGCCGCTCTACGCCGACTTCGAGTTCGGCGGCTTCGCTGTGAGCCACAACGGCAACCTCACCAACGCCGGCATCCTGCGCCGCGCGCTGGTGCGGCGCGGCTGCCTGTTCCAGTCCACCACGGACAGCGAGGTGTTCGTCCACCTGATCGCGATCAGCCTGTACTCGACGGTCGTGGACCGGCTGATCGACGCGCTCAAGCAGGTGGTCGGCGCCTACTCGCTGGTCGCGCTGTCCAACGAGGCGCTGATCGGGGTGCGCGACCCGCTGGGCGTGCGGCCGCTGATCCTGGGGCGGCTGCCCGTGGAGGGCGCGGGCGCTCCCGCGGGCGGGCGGGCTGGCTGGGTGCTGGCCAGCGAGACCTGCGCGCTCGACATCGTGGGCGCGGAGTTCGTGCGCGACGTGGAGCCGGGCGAGATCGTGGTGATCGACGATTCCGGGCTGCGCTCGCTCAAGCCGCTGGGTGCTGCGCCCAGCCGATTCTGCATCTTCGAATACGTGTATTTCGCGCGGCCCGACTCGGTGATGGAGGGCACGCCGGTGTACGACGCGCGCAAGAGGATCGGCGCGGAGCTGGCGCGAGAGGGCGGGGTGGACGCCGACGTCGTGGTGCCGGTGCCGGATTCGGGCGTGCCGGCAGCGATGGGCTACGCCACCCAGAGCGGCATTCCGTTCGAGCTGGGCATCATCCGCAACCACTATGTCGGGCGGACCTTCATCGAGCCGACCGACCAGATCCGCAACCTCGGCGTCAAGCTCAAGCACTCCGCGAACCGCGCGGTGCTGGCGGGCAAGCGGGTGGTCCTGGTCGACGACAGCATCGTGCGCGGCACCACCAGCCGCAAGATCGTCGAGATGGTGCGCGCCGCGGGGGCCTCGGAGGTGCACATGCGCATCTCCTCGCCGCCCACCACGCACTCCTGCTTCTACGGCATCGACACGCCGGAGCGCAGCAAGCTGCTCGCCGCGAACCACGACGTCGCTGAGATGGCGGGGCTGATCGACGCGGACAGCCTCGCGTTCATCTCGATCGACGGGCTTTACCGCGCGCTGGGGCGCAACGGGCGCACCGATTCGAGCCCGCAATACTGCGACGCCTGCTTCACCGGCGAGTACCCGGTGGCGCTGCCGGACATGGAGCTGCACCCGGGGCAGCAATCCTCGTCCTACACCGACTGCCGGTGAGGCGGGTGGCGAAGCAGGCAAGGTTAAGGCCCCGCTTTCAAGCACTGGGCCTCAAACTCCGCCAAAGGCTCGCCTTTGGAAACCCCTCCTTAAGTAAGGCGGGTCCAGGGGGGGCTTCCCCCCTGGCGGGTCTGGGCAGCGCCCAGCCTTGCTTTCTTAGGGCGTGGTGATGCTCGCCGGTCGCGTGGCGCTGGTGACGGGGGCCAGCCGCGGCATCGGCGCCGCGGTGGCGCTGGAGCTGGCGCGGCAGGGCGCGCACGTGGTGGCCAGCGGGCGCACGCAGGGCGCGCTGGAGGCGCTGGACGACCGCATCCGGGCGGCCACGGGCGAGGGTGCCACGCTGCTGCCGCTCGACCTCGCCGACCCGGCCACGGTCGATCCGCTCGGGCCGAGCCTGCTCGCGCGGTTCGGGCGGCTCGACATCCTGGTGCACGCGGCGGGCGTGCTCGGGCAGCTTACGCCGGTGGGGCACATCCAGCCGCAGGACCTGGACCGGGCGCTGGCGGTCAACGTCCACGGCACCTGGCGGCTGATCCGCACCTGCGGGCCGGTGCTGGCGGCGAGCGAGGCCGGGCGCTGCGTGGTGCTGACCAGCCGCCGGGCGCGCGAGCCGCGCGCCTACTGGGCGGTGTACGGGGCGAGCAAGGCGGCGATGGAGCAGGTCGTGCTCGCCTGGGCGGACGAGCAGGCCGCGCTGTCGCCGCTGCGGGTCAACCTGTTCGACCCGGGGGCGGTCGCGAGCCGCACCCGCTCGGCCGCGTTCCCCGGCGAGGACCCGCGCACCCTGCGCCAGCCGGCGGACGTGGCGCCGGCGATCGTGGCGATGTGCGGGGCGGGGGAGACCCGGACGGGGGCGATCGTCGAGGGGTGAGTCAAGGAAGCAAGGCTGGGCTCCGCCCAGACCCGCCAGGGGCGAGCCGCCCCTGGACC
>CAXSES010000460.1:0-2699 GCA_964236225.1 uncultured Acetobacteraceae bacterium | reverse complement strand
GCGGGCCATCGGAACCTTTGGCCAGCTACGCCCAGACCCGCCAGGAGCGAGCCCCCCTGGACCGGCATCTCTTAAGTATTGGATTCCAAAGGCGAGCCTTTGGCGGGGTCCAGGGGCAGAGCCCCTGGCCTTGCTTGCTGAACCAGTCATCACATTCGCCCGTCGGTATAATATGGCACGGGTATTGCACGCCACGACCTTCGGCACAGAGCCAACCGGTGGAGTCGCCGGCCAATCCGCAAAACGGGGACACGTTCTTGTTGTTGAACGCGAAAACAATTCTACCTGCAATTGCAGCAATTGGTTCCGCCACCCTCCTTGCACCAGGCGCCTCGGCGGCCGGGACCGCCAAGGTCAGCGGCAACGTGGCGCAGTGGGTCGGCCAGGCCGCCGCAACCGGCGAGGCTCCCGCCGCGCAGAGCGTCGCCATCGTCGTGCACATGCGGCTGCAGCACGCCGACGACCTGAAGCAGGTGGCCGACGAGGTCTCCAGGCCGGGCAGCGCGTCCTACGGCCACTATCTCTCCGCCGCGAGCTTCAAGGCGAGCTTCGCCCCGGCGGCCGCCGACGTCGCCGCGGTGCAGGCGATGCTGGCCGACGCCGGCATGTCCAACATCTCCGTGGGCGCGGCCGGCGCCACCGTGTCGGCGACCGCCACCGTGGCGCAGCTGCGCACCACCTTCCACGTCACCCAGCAGCTCTACAAGGCCGGCGCCACCACGATGCGCGCCAACGCCGAGGAGCCGACGATCCCCGCGGCGCTGGCCGGCAAGGTCATCTACATCGAGGGCCTCGACGACACGACGTTCCTCAAGCAGCCCCAGCACGTCTCCGCGACCGCCGGCGCCCTCGTGGCCCCGGCCGGCGCGAGCGCCTCGTCCGCCGCCTCCAGCGCCATCGGCAGCGACAAGGCCGCCGCCGCTCAGCCTGCGGTGACGCCGCCGCCGGTCGCCGCCAGCCTGCCCTCGCCGTTCTGCGACACGTATTACGGCGACCTCAAGGCGACGCTGAGCACGAAGCCGGGCCCCTACGCCAAGACGATGCCCTGGCTCGTGTGCGGCTACACGCCGCAGCAGATCCAGGCGGCCTACGGCTTCGACAAGGTCAAGCTCGACGGCACCGGCGTCACCGTGGCGATCATCGACGCCTACGCCTCGCCCACGCTGATGGCGGACGGCAACCGCTACGCCGCCAACCACGGCCTGCCGCCGCTCACCTCGGACAATTTCACCCAGATCATCCCCAAGGGCATCTACAACCTCAGCGGGGCCGAGGCCACCAACGCGTATGGCTGGTGGGGCGAGGAGTCGCTCGACCTCGCGGCGGTGCACGGCTCGGCGCCGGGCGCCTCGATCGTCTACGTCGGCGCGCGCGACAACGGCACCGCGCTCACGGTCGCGCTGCTGAACACGATCTACAACCAGCAGGCCGACATCATCACCAACAGCTACGGCAACAACGGCGAGAGCGTCTCGGCCGCAGACGTGGCGATGGAGGACCAGGCGTTCATGGCCGCCGCCGCCATGGGCATCACCGTGCTGTTCAGCTCCGGCGACTCCGGCGACCTGTCGCAGATCAACGGCATCGCCACCGGCTCGTGGGAGGCCACCAGCCCGTATGTCACCGGCGTCGGCGGCACCTCGCTGGCGGTGACGAACGCCGCCGGCAAGAAGGCAGAGTACGGCTGGGGCACCTACCGCGCCGACCTCGCGGGCACCAAGGTCAAGAGCGGCACCTCGATCACCACCACCGGCCTCACCCAGACCACAGTGGCGGGCGTGACCTACGACGCATTCGCCTTCTACTCCGGCTCAGGGGGCGGCATCAGCGTGATCGAGCCGCAGCCCGACTACCAGGTCCCCGTCGTCCCGGCGGCGCTGGCAACCACGCTCAACCAGGGGAACGGCTACAGCGTGCCCCTGGCGCCACGCCGCGTCACCCCAGACGTCTCGATGGTCGCCGACCCCTACACCGGCTACCTGTACGGCGAGACCTACACCATCGCCGGCGATCCCGGCAGCGACAGCGGCTGCACCGCGATCTCGGACACCACGGAGTACTGCGAGGGCGCGATCGGCGGCACCAGCCTGTCCTCGCCGCTGATGGCCGGCGCCGTCGCCGTGATGAACCAGGCGCGCCTCGCCCGCGGCAAGGCGGTGGTGGGCTTCGCCAACCCGCTGTTCTACTCGACCCGGATCGGCACCGCCGCCTCGCTCAAGGGAGCCGCGCTGAACCAGATCGTGCCGCCGGCCACGCCTGTCTCCCTGCTGCGCGGCTACGCCAGCGACCTGACCCGGGTGCGGGTGGTGACGGTGAACTCGGTGCCCACGCTGGCCGAGACCACGCCGTTCCCGCTCCTGGTGTGCAGCCTGCCGGTCTGCGAGGGGCTCGACGACGTCTTCAACGTGGTGACGCCTGGCTACAACGACGTCACCGGACTCGGCGTGCCCTACCTGCCGGCGCTCGTGAAGGAGTAGCCAGGGGAAGCCCACGCGGCCAACCTGGCCGCGTGGGCGGCGACCAAGGCAGACAGGATTGATACCAAGGGCCTTCTGAGATGACCGTTCAGGCAAGCAAGGCTGGGCTCTCCCTCCGCCTGCCCTTCCAACGACCCAAGAGGGCCGTCGGAACCTTCGGCAGGCTACGCCCAGACCCGCCAGGGGCGAGCCGCCCCTGGACCCGGCGCAACTTAAGTATTG
>CAXSES010000459.1:0-2712 GCA_964236225.1 uncultured Acetobacteraceae bacterium | reverse complement strand
CCTCCTGCAGCGCGATCGCATGGAAGTACGTCCCGCTCACCAGCCCGCGCCGCCCCCCCGCCCTGCCCAGCGCGACCCCGTCCGCGTCGGCGAGCGTCGCCAGCGCCGCGTCGTCCTCGCCGCTCGACGTCGCGTAGTGGAACTCGTGCCCGCGCAGCACCTGGCCCGCCCGCCCGATTGGGGAGTCCGCCAGCAGCGTCGCCTCGCGGTAGCCGAGGTGCATCCGCCGCGTCGCGTAAGAGCTGTCGTGGGCCAGCAGCCCCGCCATCGCGTGCCGCACGCCCTGCGCGTCCACCAGCCCCTGCCCCAGCGCCATGTAGCCGCCGCACTCCCCGTGCACCGGCCGCGCCCGCGCGAACCGCGCCAGCCCCGCCCGGAACCGCCCCGCCGCGGCCAGCGCGCCCGCATGAAGCTCGGGGTAGCCGCCCGGCAGCCAGCAGCAATCGCACCCGTCCGGCGGCGCCTCGTCCGCCAGCGGCGAGAACCGCGCCACCTCCGCGCCCGCCGCCCGCCACCCCGCCAGCATGTGCGGGTAGGCGAAGCTGAACGCCGCGTCCCAGGCCAGCGCGACCCGCTGCCCCGGCGGCGGCAGCAGCCCGGCCGCGCCGGCGTCCCCGCCCCGCACGCCGCCTGCCCCCGCGCCGCGTGCCGCCGCCCCTGCCTCCGCCGTCCCTGTCTCCGCCGGCACTGTCTCCACCATCGTCGCCGTCCCCGCCGCGATCTCCGGCCGCCGCGCCATCGCCGCGATCGCCGCGAGGTCCAGCCTCGCCTCCGCGAGATCCGCCAGCCGCGCCAGCACGGCCTCCAGCCCGCCGTGCTCGCTCGCCTGCACCAGCCCCAAATGGCGCTCCGGCAGCGCCACTCCCGGGTCGCGCGGCAGCGAGCCCAGCACCGCCACCCCCGCCGCCGCCACCGCCGCCCCGGCGCCCGCGAGATGGCGCGCGCTGCCCACCCGGTTCAGCACCGCGCCCGCCACCCGCACCGCCGGGTCGTGCAGAGCGAACCCCCGCGCCACCGCCCCCGCCGACTGCGACTGCCCCGACACGTCCATCACCAGCAGCACCGGCAGCCCGAACCGCGCCGCCAGGTCCGCCGCCGCCCCGGACCGCCCTGCGACCCGGCCCGCGCCGTCGAACAGCCCCATCGACGCCTCGATCACCAGCAGGTCTGGCACCAGCAGGTCTGGCACCAGCAGGTCTGGCACCAGCAGGTCTGGCACCAGCAGGTCTGGCACCAGCAGCTCCCCGCCCGCCCCGCCGAGCAGCGCGCCCAGCAGGGCTGGCGGCATCGCCCAGGTGTCGAGGTTGACGCAGGCTGCCCCCGACGCGCGCTCGTGGAACGCAGGGTCGATGTAGTCCGGCCCCGACTTCGCCACCCGCACCGACAGGCCGCGCCGCCGCAGCGCCGCCACGATCGCCAGCGTCACCGTGGTCTTGCCGGAGCCGGAGCGCGGCGCGGCCACGATCAGGGCGGGGGTCACTTGGGCGGCCAGGAAGCAGGCAAGGCCAGGGGCGCTGCCCCCATGCCTGGACGCGGGGAACCCCGCCAAAGGCTCGCCTTTGGAGACCCGGACTTAAGGATGGGGCTTCCAAAGGGCTCGGCCCTTTGGCGGGTCCGGGCGTAGCTGACCAAAGGTTCCGATGGCCCTCTTGGGCCATTGGAAGGGTCAGCGGAGGGAGAGCCCGGCCTTGCTTGCTTCCGCACTTTGCCCACGCCCCGCGCGGGGCCATATCGCCAGGTGTGGCACAGGGCACCCTCCGACGCGGCTGGACCACCGGCGCCTGCGCGGCGGCGGCGGCCAAGGCCGCGTTCGCCGCCCTGCGCTCCGGCGCGTTCCCCGATCCCGTGGACATCCCCCTGCCCGGCGGCGCCCGCGCCGCCTTCGCCCTCGCCGGGACCGCGCTCGCGGCCAACAGCGCCACCGCCGACATCGTCAAGGACGCCGGCGACGACCCAGACGTCACCCACGGCGCCCTGGTCCGCGTCACCCTCCATCCGCGCCCCCCCGGCCTCGGCCTGCGCTTCCTCGCCGGCGAGGGCGTCGGCACAGTGACCCTGCCCGGCCTGCCGCTGCCCCCCGGCGAGCCCGCGATCAACCCCGGCCCTCGCGCCATGATCCTCGCCGCCCTGTGCGAGATCGCCCCCGCGCCCGCGCTCGATGTCGAGGTCGCCATCCCAGGCGGCGAGCGGATCGCGAAGCAGACGCTGAACGCCCGGCTCGGCATCCTCGGCGGCCTGTCCGTGCTCGGCACCACCGGCGTCGTGGTGCCCTACTCCTGCGCGTCGTGGATCCACTCGATCCACCGCGGCGTCGACGTCGCCCGCGCCGCCGGCCTGGCGCATCTCGCCGGCGCCACCGGCAGCACCTCGGAGGCCGCCGTCGCCCGACTGCACGCCCTGCCCGACCTCGCGCTGATCGACATGGGCGACTTCGCCGGCGGCCTGCTCAAGTACCTGCGCGCCCATCCCGTGCCGCGCGTCACCGTCGCCGGCGGCCTCGCCAAGATGACCAAGCTCGCCCAGGGCCGGCTCGACCTGCACTCCCGCCGCGGCCCCGCCGACCTCGCCGCCCTGGCCGCCCTGTCCCGCGCCGAGGGCGGCTCCGAGGCGCTCGCCGACCGCATCGCCGCCGCCAACACCGTGCTCGAGGCCTTCGGCCACGCCGCCGCCGAGGGCCGCCCCCTCGGCGACGCCGTGGCCCGCGCCGCCACC
>CAXSES010000458.1:0-2720 GCA_964236225.1 uncultured Acetobacteraceae bacterium | reverse complement strand
CCAGGGCTCTGCCCTGGACCCGCCAGGGGGAGCCCCCCTGGACCGGCTTTACTTAGAGCGTTTTCGGGATTGATGGGTTCATACCCGACACGCAACCAGGCCGGCGCCATCAGGTCTGACATTCGAAGGTGAGGCCATGTGACCCGAGAACGCTCCAAGAGAGGGGTTCCAAGGGCCCTGCCTTTGGCGGGGTCCCCGCTTCCAGGCATGGGGGGCAGAGCCCCTGGCCTTCCTTGCTCGCTTGACCGCTCAAGACCAAAGGCCACTGGTGTCACTCGCCAGCGCCACCCGCGCTCACGATGCGCCGCTCACGCGGGGCCCACGACGGCGGCGCGCGCGGCAGCCTCGCGCAGCACGGTGTCGAGCAGGTCCTCCACCGCCGCCTTGTCCTCCCAGACCAGCGCGACGCCGAGGACCTCCACCCCGACACGGATCGCGGCGGGCAGGCGGATTGCGTCCTTCGGCGTGGTGACGAGAACGGCATCCAGGCGGGCGGACTCGGCGACGAGGCGGCGCAGCTCGCCGTCGCGGAACCGGTGGTGGTCCGGGAAGTCCCTCGTGCCGGCCAGCGTCGCCCCGGTCGCCGCCAGCGTGGCGTAGAACTTGGACGGCCGGGCGATGCCCGCGAAGCCGAACACGCGGCGCCCGGCAAGGTGGCTGCCGCCCTGCGGCACCAGGCGGGCACGCAGCACCGGCAGCGCGGGCGGCAACGCCGCGAGCACGCCGCGCCGGTCCTCGCCGATCAGCACGGCGGCGCGGCAGCGTCGGGCGGCGGCGGCGGGCGGCTCGCGCAGCGGGCCCGCGGGCAACACCCGGCCGTTGCCGAACCCCGCCGCGCC
The DNA here is from genome assembly GCA_964236225.1 of uncultured Acetobacteraceae bacterium. Taxonomy (GTDB): domain Bacteria; phylum Pseudomonadota; class Alphaproteobacteria; order Acetobacterales; family Acetobacteraceae; genus CAXSEF01. The sequence continues at coordinate 1,881 of CAXSES010000458.1, read as the reverse complement.
GTCGATCACCAGCAGCCCGCAATCCTGGTGCAGCCCGGGGTTCTGCAGGCCGTCATCCATCACCAGGCAACCGGCACCGGCCTCGATGGCCGCGCGCGCACCGGCCGAGCGGTCCGCCGACACCCAGGTCGGCGCGCACGCCGCCAGCAGCAGCGCCTCGTCGCCGGCCAGCGACGCCGGCGTGTCCGGACGCACGAGCAGCACGCCCCGGACCCGGCCGCCATGGCCACGGGTCAGGGCGTGCACGGCGACGCCCCGCGCGGCGAGGCGGCGCAGCAGGTCGAGCGCCACCGTGGTCTTGCCCGCGCCGCCGACGCCCGCATTGCCGCAGCAGATCACCGCGACCGGCGCGCGCCAGCCCTCGCGGGCGACCCTGCGGGCGGTGATCGCGGCCACCACCGACGCGGCCGGCGAGAGCAGGCGCGGAACGACGCCGTCCGCCTGCCAGTATCCGGGGGGGGTCAGGCGCAGCCCGGTCACGCAACAGCGTCGGGGATCAGGCCGACCAGGGCGGCCGCGGTGGCGGCGGGCAGCCCGGCGAACGCGTCTGCGGCCCGCGATCCCGCCTCGGCCGCCGCCCGGCGCGCCCCGGGGTCGCGGAGCATGCGGTCCACCCACGCCGCCAGCTCGTCCGGGCCGGCGGCGACGTGCAGCCCTCCCGCCGCGCGCAGCCGATCCATGATCGCGGTGAAGTTGGCGGTGCGCGGCCCGGTGGCCACGGCGCAGCCGGCCCGCGCCGGCTCCAGCGGGTTGTGTCCGCCGCCCGCGCCGGCCAGCGAGTTGCCCATCGCCACGATCCCGGCCAGGCGGAACAGGGTGCCCAGCTCGCCCAGCGCGTCGAACAGCCATATTCCACCTGACGGCGGCCCCTCGCCCGCGCCATGGCGCGCGACCATCATCGGCGCGGCGGACTCCGCGTCGGGCGACGGCGATTCGGCGAGGGCACGGGCCAGCTCCGCGCCGCGGTCCGGGTGACGCGGCGCGATGATCGTCACCAAGCCAGGATGCCGCGCGGCGAGGCGGCGGTGCACGGCGAGGATCAGCTCCTCCTCGCCAGGGTGGGTGCTGGCCGCGAGCCACACCGGGCGACCCTGGAGCGAGGCCCGCATCCGCGTCAGCGCGGCCTCGTCCACGGACAGCGCGGCGGCGGCGTATTTCAGGTTGCCGGGCACAGTGACGTTCCGGGCGCCGAGGGCGCGCAGGCGGTCGGCATCCTCCTCCGACTGCGCCGTCACCAGGTCGAAGCCGCGCAGCATGTGGCGGGCCAGCGCCGGCGCGCGACGCCAGCCTTGCGCCGAGCGCTCCGACAGGCGGGCGTTGACCAGCGCGGTCGGGATGGCGCGCGCCCGACACGCGGCGAGCAGGTTGGGCCACAGCTCGCTCTCCACGAACGCCGCCGCGTCCGGATGCCAGTGCGCCACGAACCGCGCCGCCCAGGCCGGCACGTCGAGCGGGGCGAACCGGTGCGTCATCCTCGACGACAGCCCCAGCTCGGCGAAGCGGCGCTCCGCCAGCACGCCGCCGGTGACGGTCGCGGTGGTGAGCAGCACCGACACGGTGTCGGGCAGCGCCGCCAGCACCGGCAGCACGGAAGCCGTCTCGCCCACGCTGGCGGCATGCACCCAGAGCAGCCTGCCGGCCGGGCGCGGCGTCGGATCGATGCCGCGGCGCTCCGGCAGCCGGGCCGCGACCTCCCGGCCACGCCGCACGCGACGGCGCAGCATGACGCGCAGCGCCGGGGCCGCCGCCGCCGCCGCCGCCGCCCACAGCCGCGCCGCAAGCGGAACCGGCAGCGGCACCACGGTCCTAACGGTGACGGCACCCTGCGCGCCTGCCATCCACGCGTGGGGACGGCCGTTCTCCGGCCCAGGCTTCACCGGC
>CAXSES010000457.1:0-2723 GCA_964236225.1 uncultured Acetobacteraceae bacterium | reverse complement strand
CTGCCCAGACCCGCCAGGGGCGAGCCGCCCCTGGACCCGGCGCAACTTAGAGCAGAGCCTCAACCTTTCTTGCTTACGCCCAACGCACGCCCGCTCAGCGCGTGGGCGTCGGCGGCGTGCTCGCGTGGTCGTAGAATCCTCGCCCCGACTTGCGCCCCAGCCACCCCGCCTCGACGTACTTCACCAGCAGCGGGCACGGCCGGTACTTCCCGTCGCCGAACCCCTGGTGCATCACCTGCATGATCGACAGGCACGTATCGAGCCCGATCAGGTCCGCCAGCTCCAGCGGCCCCATCGGGTGGTTGGCCCCGAGACGCATCGCAGTGTCGATCGACGCCACGCTGCCCACGCCCTCCTGAAGCGCGAACGCCGCCTCGTTGATCATCGGCACCAGCACCCGGTTGACGATGAACGCCGGGTAGTCCTGCGCGCTCGCCACCGTCTTGCCCATCCGCCGCGCCAGCGCCTCGACCGCCTCGAACGTCGCGTCGGAGGTCGCGATGCCGCGGATCACCTCGACCAGCGCCATCACCGGCACAGGGTTCATGAAATGCATGCCGATGAACCGCTCCGGCCGGTCCGTCCCCGCCGCCAGCCGCGTGATCGACAGCGACGAGGTGTTGGACGCCAGGATCGCGTCGCCGCGCAGATGCGGGATCACCGCCGAGAAGATCGCCTGCTTGACCGCCTCGCGCTCCGTGGCCGCCTCGACCACCAGCCCGCACTCGGCGAGCCCGGAATGGCCCACGCCGGTGACGATGCGCCCCAGCGCCGCGCCGCGCCCTGCCTCGTCCACCTGGCCCTTCGCGACCTGGCGCGCGAGGTTGCGCCCGATGGTGGCCACGGCGCGCCCCAGCGCCGCCTCGTCCGCGTCCAGCAGCACAACGTCGAGCCCTGCCAGCGCCGCGACATGGGCGATGCCCGCGCCCATCTGCCCCGCGCCGATCACGCCGACGCGGGTGATCGCCCCGGTCTCCTGGCTCATCCAGCCTCCTGGCTCATCCGGCCGCGCCCTGGCTCATTCGGACGCCAGCGCCGCCCGCAGCTCCGGCAGCGCGGTGAACAGGTCCGCGACCAGCCCGTAATCCGCGACCTGGAAGATCGGCGCGTCCTCGTCGCGGTTGATCGCCACGATGATCTTGCTGTCCTTCATGCCGGCGAGATGCTGGATCGCCCCAGAAATCCCGATCGCCAGATACAGCTCCGGCGCCACGATCTTGCCGGTCTGCCCGACCTGGAAGTCGTTGGGCACGAAGCCCGCGTCCACCGCGGCGCGCGACGCGCCCATCGCCGCGCCGAGCCGGTCCGCGATCGGCTCCAGCAGGGAGAAGTTCTCGCCCGAGCCCATGCCGCGCCCGCCGGAGACCACCACGCGCGCCGCCGACAGCTCCGGCCGCTCCGAGCGCGACAGTTCGGCCGAGACGAAGCGGCTGCCCCCGGGGGAGGCCACCGCCGGCGCGTCCTCGATCGAGGCGCTCCCGCCAGAGACCGCCACCGGGTCGAAGCTCGCCGCGCGCACGGTCATCACCTTGGTCGCGTCCGAGGAGCGCACGGTCGCCAGGGCGTTGCCGGCGTAGATCGGCCGCACGAAGGTGTCGGCGTCCTCCACCCCGGAGATGTCGCTGATCTGCTGCACGTCGAGCAGGGCGGCGACGCGCGGCATCACGTTCTTGCCCAGCGCCGTCGCCGGCGCCAGCAGGTGCGTGTAGCCCGGCGCCAGCGCCACCAGCAGCGCCGCCAGCGGCTCGGCCAGCGGGTGCGCGTACGCCGCCGCCTCGGCGCGCAGCACGCGGGCCACGCCGGGCAGCGCCGCCGCCGCGCCGGCCGCCGCCTCGGTGGCCTCGCCAGTGACCAGCACGTGCACGTCCGCCCCCAGCCGCGACGCCGCGGCGACGGCGGAGCGCGAGGGCTGCTTGATGCCGGCGGGCTCGTGCTCCAGCAGGACCAGGACGCTCATCAGATCACCTTCGCTTCGCTTCGCAGCAGCTCGACCAACTCGGCCACGCTGGCCACCTTGCGCCCCGCCTTGCGCGTCGGCGGCTCGCTGACCCTGAGTGTGGTGAGGCGCGGCCTCGCGTCCACCCCCAGCGACTCGGGCGTGAGCGTCTCGATCGGCTTCTTCTTCGCCTTCATGATGTTGGGCAGCGTCGCGTAGCGCGGCTCGTTCAGCCGCAGATCCGCCGTCACGATCGCCGGCAGCCGCAGCGCCACCGTCTCCAGCCCGCCATCCACCTCGCGCGTGACCAGAAGCTCCTCGCCGTCGACCGCGACCTTGCTGGCGAACGTGCCCTGCGGCCAGCCCAGCAGGGCGGCCAGCATCTGCCCGGTCGCGTTCATGTCGTCGTCGATCGCCTGCTTGCCCATCAGCACCAGGCCAGGCCGCTCGCGCTCCACCAGCACCCGCAGCATCTTGGCCACCGCCAGCGGCTCGGGCGAGGCCTCGGTCTGCACCAGCACCGCGCGGTCCGCCCCCATCGCCAGCGCGGTGCGCAGCGTGTCCGCGCACTGCGCGACCCCGATCGAGACCACCACGATCTCGCTGGCCACGCCGCGCTCCTTGAGGCGCACCGCCTCCTCGACCGCGATCTCGTCGAACGGGTTCATCGACATCTTGACGCCCGCGGTCTCGACGCCCGAGCCGTCCGCCTTCACGCGGACCTTCACGTTGTAGTCGATCACCCGCTTGACGGGCACGAGGAGCTTCATGGGATCTGCGTTCTTCC
>CAXSES010000456.1:0-2723 GCA_964236225.1 uncultured Acetobacteraceae bacterium | reverse complement strand
CATAACCTGAAGGTCACAGGTTCAAATCCTGTCCCCGCAACCAGAATAAAACGGCGTCTGCCAGAGGCCAAACTCCCTGGGCAGGAAGCGCCAGAGACAGCCTGTCTTCCCAGGATAGTGACAGGCGACCATCTCTCTTAGGTCGACCTTCAGCGTGGCGTAACCGCGCAGCGCTGGCTCGATCGTGCACCACTCCGCGTCCGTCAGGTCGCTCGGAGTGCGCCGACCATCGTCCTTGTATCACTCTCGCGCTGCGTCAGTCCACATCGTACGCCTCCTTGCAACGGGAACGTCGGACTGGCTCACTCGATCAAATAGGATCGAGAAGTGTTTTATCTGCTTTGCGGTTTTAATATTTAATTCTCATCCATCCTCTGCCTCCTCTTCGACCAGTACAGCAGAGGTCGGTGTGGCCAACTGCCAGGGCACGCCCACTACCGCGATCCCCGTCCCGCCATGACGCAGCAGCATCGTGCGCAGCCGGCGCTCTCGTCGGGTGTGCAGCAGCGTCTCCCACCAGTGCCCCAGCACGAGCTGAGGCAGCACCACCGCTACCGCGCGTCCGGGCCGCGTGCGTCTCAGTTCCGCCACCGTGCGCAGCAACGGGCCGAGCACGCTGCGGTAAGGCGAGATCTCTACCAGCAGCTCAGGCACGGGCAGCCCCGCATCACGGGCAGGCTCGCCGACGCAGCGCATCCATTGCTCGCGGATGTGCGTTTCGTGGTGTTCGGCGTCCGGACCCTCCAGATCGGTGCAGTGCAGCGCAATGACGTCCGGCGACAGCCGCAGCGCATAGCCCACGGCGTTGCGGCTGATGCTGTCCCAGCGACTCACCAGGATCACTACGAGCGGCGGGGCGTGCTCGCGCAGGTCCATCCGCGCGGGCCCGTCGGCCAGCAGAAGCCGGTCGAGGTCGTCGTAGTAGCGCCGCACCAGCCGCAGCAGCGCCAGCGTGCACGGGATCACCACGACGGTGATCCAGGCGCCCTCGACGAACTTGGCCACCAGGATGATCGCCAGCGCGGCCGCCGTGGCCAGGGCGCCGATCCCGTTGATGCCGAACCGCACCCGGTTGGCCCGCCCCGGACCCGCACGGCGCCAGTGCTGCGCCATGCCGGCCTGCGACAGGGTGAAGGAGAGGAACGCGCCCACCGCGAACAGTGGGATCAGACGGTCGGTGATGCCATTGAACGCCAGCAGCAACAGCCCGGCGCCGGCAGCCAGGAACAGGATGCCCGCGGTGTAGACCAGGCGTCGGCCCGACACGGCGAACATCTTGGGCAGGAAGCCGTCATGCGCGACTTGGCGGCACAGGCGAGGGAAGCCCACGAAGCTGGTGTTGGCCGAGAGGCTCAGCACCGCCAGCACGCTGGCGATGGTGACGTCGTAGAGCCAGCCACGCCCGGCCACCGCAGCCACGAGCTGCGACAGAACGCTCTGGTAGCCGGGCTTCGTCTGGTCCATCGCCATGACGGAATAGCGCTGCGCCAGGTAGGCGATGCCGAGCAGCAGCACGCCCAGCACCACGACAATCGCCGTGAGCGTGCGGTGCGCGTGGCGGGCGCGCGGCTCGCGGAACGCGCTCACCCCGTTGCTCACCGCCTCGACGCCGGTCATCGCGGTGCAGCCGGCGGCGAACGCGCGCAGCAGCAGCCAAAGCGTGAGCGTCCCCGTGCCGGCAGAGATCGGCGGCGGCGCCACCACCGGCACGAGATGGCCGCCCCGGGCCTGCCAGGTGCCGAGGGCGAGGATGGTGCACAGGCTGGCGACGAACAGGTAGGTGGGCAGCGCGAAGGCCAGGCCGCTCTCGCGGGTGCCGCGCAGGTTCACCAGCGTCACCGCGACCAGCACCACGAGGCACAGCGGCAGGGTCCAGGACTGCAGCGACGGCACCGCAGAGGTGAGCGCGCCGATGCCGGCAGAGATGCCCACAGCGACGTTGAGCATGTAGTCCACCATCAGCGCGGCGGCGGCGAGCAGCCCCGCGTTCGTGCCGATGTTCTCCACCGCCACGGTGTAGGAGCCGCCGCTGCTCGGGTAGGCGGTGATGGTCTGCCAATATGACAGGAACAGCATCGCCAGCAGCGCCAGGATCACCCAGGTGATCGGCCCGATCGCGCCCAGTCCCGCGGCCCCCAGCGGCGCCAGGATGGTCAGCGCCGCCTCCGGGCCGTAGGCGGCCGAGCCGAGCCCGTCGAGGCCCATCGCCGGCAAGCCCTCGAACACGCCGATCCGGCGCTGCTCGCCCTCGCGGTTGGCCAAGGCGCGGCCGAGCAGAAGCCTGGTCAGGGTCATGCCGTGCATCTCCCGGATTCGAGCCAATCGCGCGGGGGACGGTGTTCCCTGGCAGGCGGCGGGACGCAAGAGGCGGGCTGGCAAGGCAGAAAGCAAGGCTGGGCCCTGCCCAGACCCGCCAAAGGCCAGGGCCTTTGGAAACCGGCCTGCTTCAAGAAGGCAGGTCCAGGGGCGCTGCCCCTGGCGGAGCTTGAGGCAGAGCCTCAACCTTGCGCTTGCCTTGCGTGCTTGGTGACGTGCCCGGCTTCCCTGTTCGCGCCGAGTGCCCACCTGCGCAGGTCCGGCGTCCATCGCGCAGGTGACGCATCGGGCGTGCTGCGCTAAGACGCGCGATCCCTGGAGGCTGATGCCGTGAATTATGCCGCCCCGCATGGCGCCAACTCGCTTCGTTCCGGTCCGGACGGCCGCGGCCGTTTTGGTGAGTTTGG
>CAXSES010000455.1:0-2735 GCA_964236225.1 uncultured Acetobacteraceae bacterium | reverse complement strand
AAGCCGGTCCAGGGGCGGCTCGCCCCTGGCGGGTCTGGGCGGAGCCCAGCCTTGCCTGCGCTTGCCGCGCCGGGCGTTCCGGCGGCACGCTGCGCGCGTGTGCGAACGACAGGGGACGTCATGCCCAACACGCTGCAGGCCCTCTGGGCTTCAGGCAGGCCCGCGATCAACGGCTGGCTCGCCATCCCCGACGGCTTCTCGGCCGAGATCATGGCGCAGGGCGGCTTCGACAGCGTCACCGTCGACCTGCAGCACGGCGTGCAGGACTACCGCTCGATGGTCGCGTGCTTCCAGGCGATGCAGTCCCGCCCGGTGCTGCCGATGGCGCGCGTGCCCTGGAACGAGCCCGGCATCATCGGCAAGGTGCTCGACGCGGGCGCCTACGGCGTGATCTGCCCGATGGTCAACACGGGCGAGGAGGCGGCGGCGCTGGTGAGCGCGATGCGCTACCCGCCGCAGGGCGCGCGCAGCAACGGGCCGATCCGCGCCGGGATGCACGGCGCGGGCGGCTACCAGGCGCGCGCCAACGGCGAGGTGCTGTGCATCCCGATGATCGAGACGCGCCAGGCGGTCGACAACCTGGACGCCATCCTCGACGTGGCGGGCATCGACGCCGTCTACATCGGCCCGAGCGACCTCGGCTTCAGCATGGGCCTCGCGCCGCTGCTCGACCGCGAGGAGCCGGAGATCCTGGCGATCTACCGCACGGTGCTGGACGCGGCCCACAGGCGAGGGCAGCGCGCCGGCGTGCACTGCGCCTCGCCCGCCTACGCCGCGCGGATGCTGCGGATGGGCTTCGACCTGGTCACGCCGGACTGCGACAGCGGCCTGCTGCTGGCCGCGGCCCGGAGCGCGGTGGAGGCCGTCCGCGCCGGGGGGCCCTGACGCCCCCGCCCGCCCGGACATACCGGAACGCGCATGGGTCGCGGGGCAGACGGCCATGGCCAGGGGGCGGCGGGCGCGCCTAGTCTGCGCGCGACGCACCCCCGCCGGCCGAGCCCTCGCGGCTGCGGACGGGACATCGGGGCAGCGCCCCTGGCCTTTCCCGCCTCCTTCCCGACGCCTGCCTCAAAGGAGCGCGCCCATGACCCTGACCGGTGACCTGCTGATCGGCGCCGCCGCGCTGCGCGGCAGCGGCGAGGCGTTCCAGGCGACCAACCCCGCCAGCGGCGAGGCGCTGCCCCCAAGCTACGGCGGCGCGGAAGCGGCGGAGCTGGAGCGGGCGTGCGCCCTGGCCGACGCCGCGTTCGACGCCTACCGCGAGACCACGCCCGACGCCCGCGCCGGCTTCCTGGAGACGATCGCCGAACGGATCGCCGCCCTGGGCGACGAACTGGTCGAGCGCGCGGTGGCGGAGACCGGGCTGCCCGCGGCGCGCATCCAGGGCGAGCGGGCGCGGACCATGGGCCAGCTCCGGCTGTTCGCGTCGGTGGTGCGCGACGGGTCGTGGATGGACGTGCGCATCGACCCGGCGCTGCCGGAGCGCACGCCGCTGCCCCGCCCGGACCTGCGGCTGCGCATGATCGGCATGGGCCCGGTCGCCGTGTTCGGGGCCGGCAACTTCCCGCTGGCGTTCTCTGTGGCCGGCGGCGACACCGCCTCGGCGCTGGCGGCAGGCTGCCCAGTGGTGGTCAAGGCGCACCCCGCGCATCCCGGCACGTCGGAGCTGGTCGGCCGCGCGATCCAGGCGGCGGCGGCGGCCTGCGGGATGGCGGAGGGCGTGTTCTCGCTGCTGTTCGGCACCGGCACCTGGCTGGGCGGCGCGCTGGTCGCTGACCGGCGCATCGCCGCTGTGGGCTTCACGGGGTCGCGCGCCGGCGGGCTGGCGCTGGTCGGCATCGCGCAGAAGCGCGCCGAGCCGATCCCGGTCTACGCGGAGATGAGCAGCGTCAACCCGGTGCTGCTGATGCCGGCGGCGCTGGCGGCGCGGGGCGCCGCGCTGGGCCGCGCGTTCGCCGGGTCGCTGACGATGGGCGCAGGGCAGTTCTGCACCAACCCAGGGCTGCTGCTGGCGGTGCCCGGCCCGGGGCTGGACGGGTTCGTGGCGGCGGCGGTCGAGGCGCTGGAGGCCGGGCCGGGCACGACCATGCTGCACCCCGGCATCTTCCAGGCGTACCAGGCGGGCGTCGGGCGTCTGTCCGGCACCGCCGGCGTCGAGACCCTGGCGCGGGGCAGCGTCGGCGCGGGCGCCAACCTCGGCCAGCCGGCGCTGTTCGCGACCGACGCGGGCACCTTCCTCGCCGACCGCAGCCTGGGCGAGGAGGTGTTCGGCGCGTCGTCGCTGCTGGTGCGCTGCGCCGGCCTCCGCGAGATGCGCGCGGTGCTGGACCACCTGGAGGGCCAGCTCACCGCGACGCTGCACATGGACGAGGGCGACACCGACGACGTCCGCGCGCTGCTGCCGATTCTGGAGCGGCGGGCGGGCCGCGTGCTGGCGAACGGCTGGCCGACCGGAGTGGAGGTCGGCCACGCGATGGTGCATGGCGGGCCGTTCCCGGCGACGTCGGACCCGCGCGCCACCTCGGTCGGCAGCCTGGCGATCCGGCGCTTCCTGCGCCCGGTGTGCTACCAGGACATGCCCGACGCCCTGCTGCCGCAGGCGTTGCGGCGCGACAGCGGCGTGCGGGTGCCGCGGCTGGTGGACGGCGCGATGCAGGGCGGGTGAGGCAGGTGGCAGCCGGACAGGCAGGGGCGGCGAGGCACCCCCCCGTCTGGTACCAACGGCCAGATGCGAT
>CAXSES010000454.1:0-2760 GCA_964236225.1 uncultured Acetobacteraceae bacterium | reverse complement strand
GAAGCCGGTCCAGGGGGGCTCCCCCTGGCGGAGTTTGAGGCAGAGCCTCAACCTTTCTTGCCTCGCCTGCCTACTTGCCAGGGCGGCGGGCCTCGCTCCGGCGACCCGGAGCGACTATGTTCCCTGAGCGATTCCCGCGCGTTCACGGAGCACCTTCACGGCATGTCCGATCCCGCCCAGCCTGATCCCCAGCCCCACGCCGCGAGCGGGGCCGAGCCCGACAGCTACGACGCCGCGTCGATCTCGGTGCTGCGGGGCCTGGACGCGGTGCGCAAGCGGCCTGGCATGTACATCGGCGACACAGACGACGGCTCGGGCCTGCACCACATGGCGTTCGAGATCATCGACAACGCGGTGGACGAGGCGCAGGCGGGCTACGCCACGCGCTGCTCGCTGACGCTGAACGGCGACGGCAGCGTGATGGTGCGCGACGACGGGCGCGGCATCCCCACCGACCTGCACGCCGAGGAGGGCGTCTCTGCGGCCGAGGTGGTGCTGACGCGGCTGCACGCCGGCGGCAAGTTCAACCAGAACTCCTACAAGGTGTCTGGCGGCCTGCACGGCGTCGGCGCGGCGGTGGTCAACGCGCTGTCGGAGTGGATGGAGGTGCGGATCTGGCGCCACGGCGTCGAGCACTTCATCCGCTTCGAGCACGGCGACGCGGTGGCGCCGCTTGTCGTGGTCGGGCCGAGCGACGAGGCGCAGGGCACGCAGGTCACGTTCAAGCCGAGCGACAAGACCTTCACCCACATCGAGTTCGACTTCGCCATCCTGGAGAAGCGGCTGCGCGAGCTGGCGTTCCTCAACTCCGGCCTCGCGATCGTGCTGCGCGACGAGCGGCACGCGCCGTCGCAGGAGGTGTCGTTCCACTACGAGGGCGGGCTGGTGGCGTTCGCGGAGTATCTCGACCGCGCCAAGACGCCGCTGTTCACGCCGGTGATCTCGTCGGCGGTGGACGATGCGGGCTCTGGCATCCGCGTCGAGTTCGCGCTGTCCTGGAACGACAGCTTCCACGAGACGATGCTGTGCTTCACCAACAACATCCCGCAGCGCGACGGCGGCTCGCACCTCGCGGGCTTCCGCCAGGCGCTGACCCGCGTGGTGACGAAATACGCGGAGGGGATGGGCAAGAAGGAGCAGCTCGCCCTGGTCGGCGACGACATGCGCGAGGGCATGACGGCGGTGCTCTCGGTCAAGGTGCCCGACCCGAAGTTCAGTTCGCAGACCAAGGAGAAGCTGGTCAGCTCCGAGGTGCAGCCGGTGGTGCAGGCGGCGGCCGCCGACACGATCTCGCACTGGTTCGAGACGCACCCCAAGGAGGCGCGCTCGATCATCCAGAAGGTGATGGACGCGGCCAGCGCGCGAGAGGCGGCGCGGCGCGCGCGCGACCTGACGCGGCGCAAGGGCGTGCTCGACGTGAGCACGCTGCCGGGCAAGCTCGCGGATTGCCAGGAGCGCGATCCCTCGAAGTGCGAGATCTTCCTGGTCGAGGGCGACAGCGCCGGCGGCTCGGCCAAGCAGGGCCGCGACCGCAAGTACCAGGCGATCCTGCCGCTGAAGGGCAAGATCCTCAACGTCGAGCGGGCTCGCTTCGACAAGATGCTGGGCTCTGCGGAGATCGGCACGCTGATCACCGCGCTGGGCACCGGGATCGGGCAGGGGCCGGTCGAGCAGGGCGGCTTCACGGTGGACAAGCTGCGTTACCACCGCATCGTCATCATGACCGACGCCGACGTGGACGGCAGCCACATCCGCACCCTGCTGCTGACGTTCTTCTTCCGTCAGATGCGCGAGCTGATCGAGCGTGGGCACCTGTACATCGCGCAGCCGCCGCTGTATCGCGCCAAGCGGGGCAGCGAGGAGCGCTACCTGAAGAACGACAGGGCGCTGGAGGACTACCTGCTCGACAAGGCGCTGTCCGAGGCGCGTCTGAGCTACGCGGACGGGCGGGTTCTGGAAGGCCCGGAGCTGGCCGCCGAGGTGGAGTGGCTGCGCGAGGCGGCGCAGCAGGTCCGGCGCCTCGCGGCCGACCAGGTGCCGACGCCGCTTCTGGAGCAGGCGGCGATCGCAGGGGCGCTGAGTGCCGAGGGCAGCCCCGAGGCGGCGCAGGCGCTGTCGGCGCGGCTCAACGACGTGTCCCTGGTCAACGAGCGCGGCTGGATCGCCGACACGTCGGACGGGCTGACGATGCGGCGCACGGTGCGCGGGGTGGCGGAGCGCTACGGGTTCGACCCGGCGGCGCTGCGCTCGGCGGAGGCGCGCTGGCTGACGGAGCGGCACGACGGGCTGGCGCGGCGTTTCGCCCAGCCGGCGACGCTGCGTCTGGACGGCACGGAGACGGCGGTGGCGGGGCCTGCGAGCGCGTTCGACCGGGTCCTGGCGCAGGGTCGCCGCGGGCTGAGCATCCAGCGATTCAAGGGCCTGGGCGAGATGAACCCGGACCAGCTCTGGAAGACCACGCTCGACCCGCAGATCCGCACGCTGCTGCAGGTCAAGGTTGGCGACGTGGAGGATGCCGGGCAGGTGTTCGCGACGCTGATGGGCGACGTGGTCGAGCCGCGGCGCGACTTCATCGTGGGCAACGCGCTGAAGGTGGCGAACCTGGACGTGTGATGCTTGCTCTGCGGGTCGCCGGGAAAGCAGGTAGAAGAAGCAGGGGTCGGACCCGGGCAGTCCATGGGTCGGCGGCTCCGGGGCCAGCCTCATGCCAACTGTTCTGTGCATCGACCGGTCAGACAAGCAAGGCTGGGCTCTGCCCAG
>CAXSES010000453.1:0-2762 GCA_964236225.1 uncultured Acetobacteraceae bacterium | reverse complement strand
TGGCGGAGTTTGAGGCAGAGCCTCAACCTTGCTTCCCACCTTCGGTCATGCCGGCACGGCCAATTCCTCCAGCAGCGCGGCCCGTAGCGCGCCCCAGCTATCGCGATCCGGCGCGCAGATCAGCCCGCCTCCCACCTGCCCGGGCCTGTACTCGCTGCCGTCGAACCGCGCCGACCAGCCGCCGGCCTCGCGGTGCAGCAGCCAGCCCGGAAGGTGGTCCCACGGCATCAGCCGGTTGAACATCAGGTAGTGCCAGTGCCCGGCTGCCAGCGCGCGGTATTCGTGCGCCGCACAGCGGTAGTCCCAGCTCGACGCCACCTGGGGCAGGTTGCGCAGCACGATCTCGCGCTGCGCCCGCTCCATGTAGCGCCACGACATCGCGCCCTGCATCTCGGCGGGCGGCACCGCCGCCGCCACCCGCAGGTCGGCGCGCGCGCCGTCGGGCGACTCGCTCCACGCCCCCTCACCTCGCACGGCGATCGAGCTGTCGTCGACCACCGGATCGTGGATCACGCTGGCCGCCACCTCGCCGCGCACGATCGCGGCCACCATCACGCCGAACAGCGGCAGCCCGGCGCAGTAGTTCGCGGTGCCATCGATCGGGTCCACCACGAAGGCCAGATCGGCGTCCGCCAGACGCCCCAGCAGCGACGGGTCGGCCGAGGCCGCCTCCTCGCCCACCACGACGCAGCCAGGGAACAACCGCTCCAGCCCGGAGGTGATCAGCGCCTCGGCGGCCTCGTCGGCGGCGGTGACGAAGTCCGTGGGACCGGACTTGGTGCGCACCAGATCGGGCGTCAGACGACGGAATCGCGGCATGATCTCTGCGCGCGCCGCGGCACGCACCAGCTGCACCAGCTCGTCGGCATCACGCACGGACAGGGTCATTGCGGCTGCTCGAAACGGGCGCGGTCGGCAGGCAGCAGACGCACCCAGACATGCACGCGGTCGTCGTCATCGGTGCGCGAGACCACCTCTCCGTGGTCGTAAAGCCAGGATAGCCTGGCACCCTCCCCGGCGCCGAGCGCGTACTCCACTTCTTGCATCCCCGTGGTGACACGGGAGTCGACGGCACGCTCCAGCGCCGCCCTGCCCTCCCCGGTGATCGCCGACACGGCAACGCTGCCGTCACGCCGCGGCACCTGGTCCACGCCACCCAGCAGGTCGGCCTTGTTCAGCACCTCGATCATGCGCTCCGGCCAGGCCGCATCCAGCGTGCCCTCGCGCGCCATGCCGTCCAGCACCGAAAGCACGTCCGAGCGCTGCGCCTGGGTATCGGGATGGGCGATGTCGCGCACATGCAGGATCACGTCCGCCGCGGCGACCTCCTCCAGGGTGGCGCGGAACGCCGCCACCAGCTCTGTCGGCAGTTCTGAAATAAATCCTACCGTGTCCGACAAGATTACCTTCCTTCCGGATGACAGTCCTAGAACACGCATCGTCGGGTCGAGCGTGGCGAACAGCTGATCCTCGGCGTGGACGGTGGCCCCGGTCAGCGCGTTGAACAGCGTCGACTTGCCGGCGTTGGTGTAGCCGACGAGCGCCACCACCGGGAACGGCACGCGGCGGCGCGCGGAGCGATGCAGGCCGCGGGTGCGACGCACCTGCTCCAGCTCCTTCTTCAGCCGCACGATGCGATCGCCGATGAGACGACGATCCGCCTCGATCTGCGTCTCGCCCGGGCCACCCAGGAATCCGAATCCGCCGCGCTGCCGCTCCAGATGGGTCCAGGACCGCACGAGGCGGGACCGCTGGTAGTCGAGATGCGCCAGCTCGACCTGCAGCGAACCTTCCCGCGTCACCGCACGCTCGCCGAAGATGTCCAGGATCAGCCCGGTGCGGTCGATCACCTTGCAGCCCCAGCCACGCTCCAGGTTGCGCTGCTGCACAGGAGTGAGCAACGCATCCACCACCGCCACGGCGACCTCGGCCTCATCCAGCGCCTGGTGCTGCATCTCGACCTGTCCGGAGCCCAGCAGCGTGGCAGGCTTGCGGCCGCGCAACGGCACGATCGCGGTGTGCACGACCACAAGCCCGATCGAGGCGGTCAGGCCCACCGCCTCGGCCAGCCGCGCCTCGGCGGCACGGCCGCCGTCGCGCAGGTCCGGCTTGTCCCATGGCAGGATGACCGCCGCCCGGGTGGGCAGGCCGGCGGGCTCACTCCTGGTCGGCAGAACTCATCTCCCGGTTGGAGTCGCGCGAGGAGATCGTCAGGGTGTCGCGCGATCCGGTGACCGCCTGCCCTTCCGTCTTCACGCCGTCGAACAGGGTGATCGGTGCCCCCGGCATCACGGTGCTGATGGCGTGCTTGTAGACGAGCTGAGTGTGGCCGTCCCTGCGGAGCAGCACGGAAAAATTGTCGAACCAGGTGATGATGCCCTGGAGCTTCACCCCGTTGATCAGGAACACGGTGACCGGGGTCTTGCTCTTGCGCACGTGGTTCAGAAACACGTCCTGAACATTCTGCGTCTTCTCGGTGGCCACGGACGATGTCCTTCTTCTTGTTCTTGACGCGCTTGCTGCACGCCGCGGTATGCCGGAGCCGGCCGACCGCACGAGACGGCCAGACCCGGCATGAAAAGGATGCACCCGGCCGCCCAGCCGACGCAAGTTATTGTGCGCTGCACAATCGGATGTGAACGGCCAGGGCAGGCGAGCGAGGTCGAGACTGCGCCCATCCCCCGCGAAAGACCCGGCCCTTGCATCGTCTTCCTTGAACAGGACGGCTCGCCCCTGCCTTGAAGCAGGGGCGGGTCTGGGCG
>CAXSES010000452.1:0-2773 GCA_964236225.1 uncultured Acetobacteraceae bacterium | reverse complement strand
TTCGGGTCAAATACTCAAGTAATGCCAACGGCCGAATGCGACGGGCGTTCAGGCAAGCAAGGCTGGGCTCTGCCCAGACCCGCCCCTGCTTCAAGGCGGGGGGCGAGCCGCCCCTGGACCCGGCGCAACTTAGGTGTTGGTTTTCAAAAGCGAGCCTTTGGCGGAGCCCTGGCCTCGCCCGTCTACGCCGTCACGCCCCGCACGCCCGTATCGGTGGGCGCCGCGTCGCCCTGCTCGGCCTGCTGCTCGATCTCGCGGTCCAGCTCCGCGCCGATCAGCACCACCATGGTCGAGATCCAGATCCAGGTCATGAAGCCGATCGCGGCGCCGAGCGAGCCGTACGTCTTGTTGTAGCTGCCGAAATGCGAGACGTAGTAAGAGAACCCGATCGAGGCCGCCGCCCAGGTGACGGCGGCGAACGCGCTGCCCGGCGTGACCCAGCGCCAGCCCACGCGCGGCCGGCACGGGCCGTAGCGGTACACCATCGCTAGGAACGCGCCGATCACCACCAGCAGAAGCGGCCAGCGCGCCAGCCGCAGCAGGGTGTCGGACCAGGCGCCGACGCCCACGAAGTTCAGCACGATCGGCAGCGCCACCACGCAGGCGATCGCCAGGACCACGAACAGCAGGGCGCCCAGGGTGAAGCACAGCGTGACCAGGGTGAAGCGCACGAAGCCGCGCGTCTCCTGCGCGCCGTAGACGATGTTGAGCGAGGAGAACAGCGACTTGATGCTCTGGTTCGAGCTCCACAGCGAGGTCGCCAGGCTGAACGCCAGGCCCAGGCTCAGCGCCTTGCCGGAGGACGAGGCGAGGCTCTTCAACTGTGCGTCGAGGATGTCCATCGCCCCGCCCGGCAGCACGGAGGGGATGTTGTGCAGGTTCGCCGACAGCGCCGCGGGGTCGGCGAACAGCCCGTACAGCGAGACCAGCGCCGCCAGCGCCGGGAACAGCGCCAGCAGCGTGTAGAAGGTGACGCTGGCCGCCTCCTCCATCACCCGGTGGCTGGAGAACTGCACGGCGACGCGCCTGGCGACGGTGAACCAGCCGTGCGGCGGGATCGCCGTCGGAGTCCGCGCGCCGCGGCCGTCGCGCCGGCTGCGCCGCGGCGGCGGGCGGGTCGCCGTGAGCTGCTGCTTGAGGCTGTCGAGCGTGTCCTGGTCTGTTGAGGGCATGGGCGCATCCTTCTGCGGACGTGTGCCGCCAGACTAGCCACGATCCTCGGCCACGGCGAGACCGCGAAGCAAGGCAGCAGGCAAGGTCAGGGCTCTGCCCCATTGCCTGGAAGCGGGGACCCGCCAGGGCGAGCCGCCCTGGACCGGCTTCACTCAGGAAAGGTCGGCCCAGGGGCGGCTCGCCCCTGGCGGAGTTCGAGGCCCATGCTTGAAGGCGGGGCCTCAACCTTGCTTGCTTTGCGCAAGCGCACGCAGGAGCCGCCGACATGCCCGTTCACCCATCCTCGCCCGGCCGCCTCGGCGTCGTGCTGCGCGTCACCGGCGGCAATTTCCTGGAGATGTTCGACTTCTTCCTGTTCGGCCTCTACGCCGCCGACATCGCCCGCACGTTCTTCCCCACTGCCAGCCAGTTCTCCTCGCTGATGCTGACCTTCACCGTGTTCGGCTCCGCCTTCCTGATGCGCCCGCTCGGCGCGGTGGTGCTCGGCCCCTACGTCGACCGTGTGGGACGCCGCCGCGGCCTGGTGGTCACGCTGGCGATCATGGCCTGCGGCACGGTGCTGATCGCCTTCGTGCCGGGCTACGCCACCATCGGCCTGGCGGCGCCGCTGCTGGTGTTCGCCGGCCGGCTGCTGCAGGGCTTCTCCGCAGGCGTCGAGCTGGGCGGCGTCTCGGTCTATCTCGCGGAGATGGCCGCCCCGGGCCGCAAGGGCTTCCTGGTGAGCTGGCAGTCGGCGAGCCAGCAGGTCGCGGTCATCGCCGCCGCCCTGCTCGGCTTCGCGATCACCCTCGCCCTGCCGCGCGCTTCCATCGACGCCTGGGGCTGGCGCATCCCGTTCGTGCTGGGGTGCCTGATCGTGCCTATGATCCTGGTGGTCCGCCGCTCCCTGCCCGAGACCGAGGAGTTCCTCGCCCGCGCCCATCGCCCCTCCACCCGGGAGATCCTGCGCTCGATGGCCGCCGACTGGGCGGTGGTGCTCGCCGGCACCCTGCTCGTGGTGATGACCACGGTGTCGTTCTACCTCATCACGATCTACACCCCGACCTTCGGCCGCTCCGTGCTCGGGCTCGGCGAGCAGGGGAGCCTGATGGTCACGCTGCTGGTCGCGGTGTCCAACCTGGTCTGGCTGCCGGCGATGGGCGCGCTGTCGGACCGCATCGGCCGCCGCCCGATCCTGCTCGCGGCCAGCGCGCTGGCGGCGCTGACCGCCTACCCCGCCTTGCGCTGGCTGGTGGCGGAGCCGGGCGTCGGACGGATGCTGGCCGTCGAGCTGTGGCTGTCGTTCCTGTACGCCAGCTACAACGGCGCGATGGTGGTGGCGCTGACCGAGATCATGCCGCCAGCCGTGCGCACCGTCGGCTTCTCCCTGGCCTACAGCCTGGCGACCGCGCTCTTCGGCGGCAACACCCCGGCGATCTCGACCTGGCTGATCCAGGCGCTCGGCGACCGCGCGGCGCCGGGGCTGTGGATGAGCTTTTCCGCGGTCTGCGGGCTGGGCGCGACGCTGGCGCTCTATCGGGGGGACGGGGCGGGGCTGAGACGGGAAGAAAGCAAGGCCAGGGGCTCTGCCCCCCATGCTTCAAGGCGGGGACCCCGCCAA
>CAXSES010000451.1:0-2793 GCA_964236225.1 uncultured Acetobacteraceae bacterium | reverse complement strand
GTGCAGGATGCGCAGGCCGTCGGTCTGGCCGAGGGGCACGAGGCGGACGGCGGCGGAGGTCAGGTTGGCCACGGCCGCGTGGAGGAAGCCGGCGCAGGTCGTGTGCTCGTCGATGGCGTGGGCCGCGGCCGCGGCGGCGAGTGCCACGGGCAGCGCGATGCGGCCAGGGGGGAGTGCCAGGTCGCCCCAGATGCGGGCGGCGGCGGCGAAGGCGGCGCCCTGGGAGAGGGTCTCCTCGCGGCGTTCGCGGCCGGGGGCGGCGGCTTCGGCGAGGGCGGCGAGATCGGCCAGGGCGTTCGTGTCGCGGCAGGTGGCGGCGCGGTGGACGTGGCGCAGCAGGATGGCGTCAGCGCGCAGGTCGCCGTGGCGCAGGAGGGAGAGGGTCCAGGCGTGGGCGGTGGCGCGGTCGTGGATGTCGCCGCAATCGGTGGCCCATTCCAGGCCGTGGCTGTGCGCGAAGGCGCCGGTGGGGAACGCGGGGGACAGCCAGGTCAGCAGGCGCAGCAGGGCGGTGTCAGTGGCCATGAGGATGGCGGTCGTCGTTGGCGCCGTGGGCGGGGTATTCCGGGCCGTGGGCGCCGTGGCTGTGGCCGGGGTCGTTGGAGGGGGCGTGGGCGTGCGGCGCTGCGGCGTAGGCGCCGGGCTCGGGGTCGAAGGGGGCGTTTGTCGCGTGGACGTGGCCGCCGAGGGTGGCGGCCATCGTGCCGATGACGTGGTCGGCGCGGATGCGGAGCGCGCCTTCGAGGAGCTGGGTGGGCAGGTGGCGGTTGCCGAGGTGCCAGGCGATGCGCAGTAGGGTGGCGGGCGGGGCGTGGATGTCGAGCACGGGCTCGGGGCGGGCGCGGACGCGGACGATGCCGCCATCCTCGCAGCGCAGGCCGTCGCCTTCGCGCAGGCGGACGGCGGCAGGGAGATCGACGAGGAGTTCTGTCCCGCCGAGGGTGTGCAGGAGGATGCGGCGGCGGTGGCGCTCGTCGAAGTCGAGGAGGACGGCGTCGACCTGGCGGGCGTCGTCCCAGAGGCCGGCGGGGAGGTGCTCGTGGGCGCGCATGGCTTGGCTCCGGGAGGAGGAAGGCCGGGCTCTACCCGGACCCGCCAGGGGCGAGCCGTCCCTGGACCTTCTTGGCTTAAGGAGGCCGGTCCAGGGGCGGCTCGCCCCTGGCGGAGTTTGAGGCAGAGCCTCAGGCTTGCCTGCCTGTTCCCTCAGAACAGAAAATATCGCTGCGCCATCGGCAGCTCGCATGCCGGCTCGCACGTCAGCAGCACGCCGTCGGCGCGGACCTCGTACGTCTCAGGGTTGACCTCGATGTGCGGCGTGGCATCGTTGTGGATCATCGAGCGCTTGCCAATGCCGGAGCGGGTGTCGCGCACGGCCGAAAGCTGGCGCCGCAGCCCGAGCCGGGCACCGAGGTCATCCTCCATCGCCGCGACCGAGAGGAAGGTGACGCAGGTGGCCGCGAGCGCCCCGCCGAGCTGGCCGAACATCGGCCGGGCGTGGACCGGCTGCGGCGTGGGGATCGAGGCGTTGGCATCGCCCATCATGGCCATGGCGATGGCGCCACCCTTGAGCACGAGGTCCGGTTTCACCCCAAAGAACGCCGGCGACCAGAGGACCAGGTCGGCGAGCTTTCCCACTTCGACCGAGCCGACCTCGTGGGCAAGCCCCTGCGCGATGGCGGGGTTGATCGTGTATTTCGCGACGTAGCGTTTGGCGCGGGCGTTGTCGGCCGCGCCGTCGCCGGGGAGCGCGCCGCGCTGGCGCTTCATCTTGTGGGCGGTCTGCCAGGTGCGGATGATCACCTCGCCGACGCGGCCCATGGCCTGGCTGTCCGACGAGATCATCGAGATCGCGCCCAGGTCGTGCAGGATGTCCTCGGCGGCGATCGTCTCGCGTCGGATGCGGGATTCCGCAAAGGCGACGTCCTCGGGGATGGTGCCGTCGAGGTGATGGCAGACCATGAGCATGTCGAGATGCTCGTCGAGCGTGTTCACCGTGTAGGGGCGCGTGGGGTTGGTCGACGACGGCAGCACGTTGGGCAGGCCGGCGACGCGGATAATGTCTGGCGCGTGGCCGCCGCCGGCGCCCTCGGTGTGGTAGGCGTGGATGGTGCGGCCGGCGAAGGCTGCGATGGTGTCCTCGACGAAGCCGCTCTCGTTGAGGGTGTCGGTGTGGATCATCACCTGCACGTCCATGCGGTCGGCAAGCGTGAGGCAGCAGTCGATGGCCGCCGGCGTGGTGCCCCAGTCCTCGTGCAGCTTCAGGCAGGAGGCGCCGGCGCGCACCATCTCCTCCAGGGCCGCAGGGCGCGAGGCGTTGCCCTTGCCGGCGAGCGCGATGTTGACCGGCAGAGCCTCCGCGGCCTGGAGCATCCGGGCCAGGTGCCACGGCCCGGGGGTGCAGGTGGTGGCCGCCGTGCCGGTGGCGGGACCGGTGCCGCCGCCGACCATCGTGGTGATACCGGACGCCAGGGCCTCCTCGACCTGCTGGGGGCAGATGAAGTGGATGTGGCTGTCGACGCCGCCGGCGGTGAGAATCTTGCCTTCCCCGGCGATGATCTCGGTGCCGGGGCCGATGACGATGGTGACGCCCGGCTGGGTGTCGGGGTTGCCCGCCTTGCCGATCGCGGCGATCCGACCGGCGGCGATCGCGACGTCGGCCTTCACGATGCCCCAGTGATCGAGGATCAGGGCGTTGGTGATGACCGTGTCGGCGGCGCCCTCCGCGTTCGTGCGTTGCGACTGGCCCATGCCGTCGCGGATCACCTTGCCGCCGCCGAACTTCACCTCCTCGCC
>CAXSES010000450.1:0-2793 GCA_964236225.1 uncultured Acetobacteraceae bacterium | reverse complement strand
GGCTGCGGTCAGGTAGTTGCTCCAGAAAAATCGCCACCCCGGAAGCTCCCACTCCGTTTCAATCAGAAGCGAATGTGCTCTAAGTGGCGGTTTCCAAAGGCGAGCCTTTGGCGGGGTCCCCGCTTCAAGGCATGGGGGCAGAGCCCTGGCCTTGCCTGCCGCCGCTCGCGGGCGGCTTGCGGTTCCGCGCGCGGTGCCCAGGTCGGGCGATCCCCAGCCTGCGTCGAGGTCCATGCCCGAAGGTCACACCATCCATCGCCTCGCCGGGGTGTTCGCGCGCTGCTTCGTGGGGCGGGCCGTGGCCGCGTCCAGCCCGCAGGGGCGCTTCGCCGGGGGTGCGGCGGCGCTGGACGGGTTGCGGATGGCGGCGGCAGAGGCGCGTGGCAAGCACCTGTTCCTCGGCTTCGAGGGAGGCGAGGCGCCGGTGTGGCTGCGCGTGCACCTGGGGCTGTACGGCGGCTGGCGGTTCGCAGGGCCTGGCCTTGCGGGAGAGGGCGGGCGCGGGAAGGCGAGCCCGGCCCGCCTCGGGCGCGGCGCGGCGGGCGCGGCGGCCAGGGGCGAGGCGGAGGATACGGCGGAGGACGGGGCGGAAGCCGCGGAGGACATGGCGGAGGACGAGGCGGACACGGCGGAGCACGCAAAGGGCGCGGAGGACGCGGGCGAAGAGTCGGGCGGGGCGGCGGGCGCGCGGCGCTTCGTCGCGGCGTCGGGGAGCGGCGAGGGCGAGCGGGCCGGCGGGGACGGCGAGGGCGCCTGGCCGCCGGCGCCGCGCGGGCTGGTGCGGCTGCGGCTGCTCGCGGGCGAGCGGGTGGCGGATCTGAGCGGCCCGGCGGCGTGCGTGCTGGAGACGGCGGAGGGCAGGGCGGCGGCGATGGCGCGGCTCGGCGAGGACCCGCTGCGCGACGACGCGGACGCCGACGCTGCGGGCCGCGCAGTGCGGGCGTCGCGCTCGGCGGTCGGGCTGCTGCTGATGCGCCAGGACCTGGTGGCCGGGATCGGCAACATCTACCGCGCGGAGGTGCTGTTCCGCGCGGGCATCGACCCGCACCGGGCGGGGCGCGACGTCAGCGAGGCGGAGTGGGGCGCGATCTGGGCGGACCTGCGTGCGCTGATGCGCGACGGGGTCGCGCAAGGCAGGATCGTCACCACGCGGCCGGAGCACCGCGCCTGGGGCGGCCGGGGCGGGGCGGTGCGCCGGGGGGAGGCGAGCTACGTGGCGCACCGGGCCGGGCAGCCGTGCCGGGTGTGCGGGACGGCGGTGCGGGCGGAGGCGATGGGCGGGCGGACGCTGTACTGGTGCGAGGCGTGCCAGCCGGAGTGAAGCAAGCAAGGCCAGGGGCTCTGCCCCTGGACCCCGCCAAAGGCAGGGCCCTTGGAACCCATTGCTTAAGTTGCGCCGGGTCCAGGGGCGGCTCGCCCCCCGCCTTGAAGCAGGGGCGGGTCTGGGCAGAGCCCAGCCTTGCTTGCCTGCCTTGCCGCCGCATTGCTTGTCCACGCACCTCGACCCGCCCATTCTATCAGGAGGAACGGGAACAATCGGAGGGGACACCCCATGGACGACATCGTCATCGTTTCGGCCGCGCGCACCCCGGTCGGCAGCTTCAACGGGGCGCTGGGCTTGGTGCCGGCGCACATCCTGGGCGAGGTCGCGATCCGCGCGGCGCTGGAGCGGGCGGGGGTCGCGGCCGAGGAGGTGGACGAGGTCATCCTCGGGCAGGTGCTCACCGCCGGCCAGGGGCAGAACCCGGCCCGGCAGGCGGCGATCGCGGCCGGCATCCCGCAGGAGCGCACCGCGTTCGGCATCAACCAGGTGTGCGGCTCGGGCCTGCGCGCGGTCAGCCTGGCGGCGCAGCAGGTCATGAGCGGGCAGAGCACCGTCGTCCTCGCCGGCGGCCAGGAGAGCATGAGCCAGTCGACGCACTGCGCCTACCTGCGCCAGGGCACCAAGATGGGCGACATGCAGCTCGCCGACACGATGATCCGCGACGGGCTGTGGGACGCTTTCAACGGCTACCACATGGGCATCACCGCGGAGAACGTCGCGACCCAGTTCCAGATCACCCGCCAGCAGCAGGACGAGTTCGCCGTCGCCTCGCAGACCAAGGCGTCGGCCGCGTCGAAGGGCGGGCGGTTCAGGGACGAGATCGCCCCGGTGACGATCAAGGGGCGCAAGGGCGACGTCGTCGTGTCCGAGGACGAGTACATCCGCCACGACTCCACGATCGAGGCGATGGCCAGGCTGCGGCCGGCGTTCAGCAAGGACGGCACGGTCACGGCGGCCAACGCCAGCGGGCTGAACGACGGCGCCGCGGTGCTGGTCGTGATGTCGGCGGCCGAGGCGCAGCGGCGCGGGCTCACGCCGCTGGCGCGCATCGCGTCCTTCGCGACGGCGGGCGTGGACCCCAAGGTGATGGGCACGGGGCCGATCCCGTCGAGCCGCCGCGCGCTGGAGCGGGCGGGGTGGAAGGCGCACGACCTCGACCTGATCGAGGCCAACGAGGCGTTCGCTGCGCAGGCCTGCGCGGTCAACCGAGACATGGGCTGGGACACCGAGCGCGTGAACGTCAACGGCGGGGCGATCGCCATCGGGCACCCGATCGGCGCGTCGGGCGCGCGGGTGCTGACCACGCTGCTGCACGAGATGGCCCGGCGCGACGCGCACAAGGGCCTCGCGACGCTGTGCATCGGCGGCGGCATGGGCGTAGCCATGTGCGTGGAGCGGTAGGGGCAGCAAGCAAGGTTGAGGCTCCGCCTCAAACTCCGCCAGGGGCGAGCCGCCCCTGGACCGGCCTT
>CAXSES010000449.1:0-2799 GCA_964236225.1 uncultured Acetobacteraceae bacterium | reverse complement strand
GGATTCCAAAGGCCTGCCTTTGGCGGAGTTTGAGGCGGAGCCTCAACCTTCCTTGCTTCCTCGCCCCGGAGCCTCTGCCATGAGTGCGACAGGCAAGGAGACACCGGGGGGCGAGGCGGCGCGCGCCACTGTGCGGCACGCCCATGCGGCGCTGCACGACTGGATGTTCGCTCACGCGCTGCCGTTCTGGGCCGGTGCCGGCGTCGATGCCGCGGGCGGTGGCTTCCACGAGCACCTGACGCTGGCGGGCGCCGCGCCCGGCCCGGTGGCCAAGCGGGTCAGGGTGCAGGCCCGCCAGGTCTACGCGTATTCGCACGCGGCGCTCCTGGGCTGGCCGGGCGGGCTGGAGGTGGCGCGGCGCGGTTGGGCGTTCCTGCGGCGCGCGGCGCACGAGGACGGGCACTGGCCGCGGACGCTGTCGCCGGACGGCGCGGTCGCGGACCCTGCGGCCGACCTGTACGACCTGGCGTTCGTGCTGTTCGCGATGGCGTGGCATGCGCGCGCCGGCGGCGACCCGGAGATTCCGGGGATGGCGCGCCACACGCTGCGCTGGGTGAGGCGCACGATGGCCGCGCCCGGCGGCGGCCTGCACAATGCCTGGCCCGTGGAGCCGGGGCACAGGCAGCAGAACCCGCACATGCACATGCTGGAGGCCGTGCTGGCGCTGCACGAGACCACCGGCGAGGCGGAGTACGCCGATTTCGCCCGCGAGCTGGTGGCGCTGTTCCGCACGCGGTTCTTCCACGCGGGCACGGGCACGCTGGGCGAGTTCTTCGACGACGCGCTCGCGCCGGCCGCGGGCGAGGCCGGCAGCCACGTCGAGCCGGGGCATCAGTACGAGTGGGTGTGGCTGCTGGACCGCTACGCCCGCCAGGTCGGGCCCTGGCACGAGGGGGAGGCGCTGGCGCTGTACGGCTTCGCGGAGCGGCACGGGCGGGACGGCGAGCAGGGCCTGGTGCGCGACGTGCTGGCGCGCGACGGCACGGTGCGGCGCGGCAGCGCCCGGCTGTGGGTGCAATGCGAGGCGATCAAGGCGCACGTGGCGATGCTGCGCCGCGGCCACGACACCGCGGCCCGGATCGGGCAGGGCACCGACGCGCTGCTCGGCCGCTACCTCGCGCGCACGCCGCCCGGCACCTGGACCGACCAGTTCGACCCGGCCGGCGTGCCGATGGCGACGCACATGCCGGTCAGCTCGCTCTACCACCTGTTCATGGCCTACGCGGAGCTGCACGACCTGGCGCGCGACCTCGGGTGAGCGGCCCGGCGACGCGGGCCGGCGGAGACGTCGCGCGCGCGCGGCGCCGCGGCCGGACGCCGCCCGATCCGGGCATCGAGGCGCCGCCCGGCTTCGCGCCGCCGCCGCGTCCGGTGCCGGCGGTGCGGCTCGGCGTCGTGCGCCCGCTGCCCTGGACGATCCTGCGCAGGCTGCTGCTGGAGCTGAGGCAGCTCGTGCTGCCAAAGAGCAGCGGGCGCGAGCGTTGGTGGTCGCTGCGCCTGCGCCCGGCGCTGCTGCGGGCCGCCGGCGTGCCGCCCGCGCCGATGCCGCTGGCCCGGGTCGTGGTCGAGCGGAGCCCGTCCGGGCGGCATTTCGGGACGGGCGACCCGGTGCGCTCTGTCCTGGTGCTCAAGGTGGACCACATCGGCGACCTGCTGCTGGCGCTGCCGGCGTTCGCCGCCCTGCGCCGCGGCTTCCCCGACGCCTCGTTCACCCTGATGTGCGGCCCATGGAACGTCGCCGTGGCGCACAGGCTCAACCTGTTCGATCAGGTGGTCGCGGTGTCGTTCTTCCCGGGCAAGATCGACGCGTCGCGCCGGCGGGTCTTCGACCCTGGCGAGATCGCGGCGCTCGGGCTGCCGGGGTTCGACCTCGCGGTCGACCTGCGCGTGGACGAGGATTCGCGCCTGCTGCTGCGCCACGTCCGGGCGCGCTTCAAGGCAGGCTACTTCTCCCGCCTGATGCCGCCCGACATGGCGCTGGTGCTGCCGCAGGACTCGCCCGGGTTGCCGCGCGCCCCCGATCTTCCGCACCACCAAGGCCTTCCGCACCAACAGGACCTTCTGCACCACCAGCGCGGGCTGATGAGCCGGCTTGCGGACGCCGTGGTTGCCACGCTCGACCCGCTGCGCGACGGCGAGGCGATGCTGGCGCGGGTCACGTCGGAGCACGACGCGGCGATGGCGGAGGCGTTGGCCGGCCTCGCGCGCCCCGTGGTGGCGGTGAACACGATGTCGGGACGCGACATCAAGAACTGGCCGCTGGAGCGTTTCGTGGCGATCTGCCGCTGGATCACCGGCGAGCTGGGCGGCACGGTGGTGCTGCTTGGCGGTCCCGGCGACGCCCGCAACGCGGCGGCGATCCTGCTCGCGGTCGACGCCGGGACGGTGCGCGATTTCGTGGGCCGGCTCGCGCTCGACCAGTCCTTCGCGATGCTGCGCCACGTGGACCTCTATCTCGGCAACGATTCCGGGCTGACCCATGCGGCGGCGATGGCGCGGGTGCCGACGGTGGCGGTATTCTCGGGGATCGACCCGATCGCCACCTGGATGCCGCTCGGCCCGCATGTCGCCGCGATCCGCGCCGAGGTCGGGTGCTCGCCCTGCCACCTGACCCACGTCACGGACTGTCCCAACCAGCATGTCTGCATCCAGGCCATTCCGGTCGCGGCCGTGAGGGCGGCGATCACGCGCGCCCTGGGCCGGGCGGTGGAGGTCGCGTAGGCCGGCAAGCAAGGCCGGGCTCTCCCTCCGCCTGCCATTCCAACGACCCAAGAGGGTCGTCGGAACCTTTGGCAGGCT
>CAXSES010000448.1:0-2800 GCA_964236225.1 uncultured Acetobacteraceae bacterium | reverse complement strand
GACCCGCCAGGGGCGAGCCGCCCCTGGACCGGCCTTGCTTAAGTATTGGATTCCAAAGGCGAGCCTTTGGCGGAGTTTGAGGCAGAGCCTCAACCTTGCCTGCCTCACCGGCCGCTCCAGGAGGCCGTTGCCATGAGGCGTGACGTGCGTGCCCCCAGGACTGGCAGGCGCCAGGGAAGGAGACGGCGATGAACCAGGATCTGTCAGGCAAGGTCGCGGCCGTGACCGGCGCCGCGTCCGGCATCGGCCTCGAATGCGCCCGGGCGATGCTCGGCGCGGGCGCGCGCGTGGTCCTGGTGGACAGGCACGCGGAGCGGCTCGCGCAGGTGTGCGAGGAACTGGGCGCCGGCGCGTCGCCGGTGGTGGTGGACCTGCTCCAGCCGGCGAGCGTCGCCACGATGATGCCTGCGATCCTGGACGCGGCCGGGCAGCTCGACATCTTCCACGCCAACGCCGGGTCCTACGTCGGCGGCGACGTCCACGGCGGCGACCCGGACGCCTGGGACCGCATGCTGAACCTCAACGTCAACTCGGTGTTCCGCACGATCCACGCCGTGCTGCCCCACATGGTCGGGCGCGGCACCGGCGACATCATCGTGACCAGCTCGGTCGCCGGCTTCGTCCCGGTCGTGGTGGAGCCGGTCTACACCGCGTCCAAGCACGCGGTGCAGGCCTTCGTCCACACGCTGCGGCGCCAGGTGATGAAGCACGGCATCCGCGTCGGCGAGGTGGCGCCCGGCCCCGTGGTGACGGCGCTGCTGAGCGACTGGCCCAAGGAGAAGCTGGACGACGCCCTGGCCAAAGGCAGCCTGCTCGAGCCGAGGGACGTCGCCGACGCCGTGATCTTCATGCTCACCCGGCCGCGCACCGTGACGATCCGCGACCTGGTCATCCTCCCGCAGAGCCTGGACCTGTAGGCTCCGCCGCGTGAGCGGCGACGCTGGGCACTACCCCCGTCAGCAAGCAAGGCCGGGCTCTGCCCGGACCCGCCAGGGGGGAGCCCCCCCTGGACCCGGCGCAACTTAAGCATTGGTTTCCACAGGCGAGCCTTTGGCGGGGTCCCCGCTTCCAGGCATCGGGGGCAGAGCCCCTGGCCTTGCCTGCTGAACCGATCATCGCATTCAGCCGTCGTTACCACCCCTGCCTCCCGCGCCAGGGGCGGCGCACGTGCAGCCATCGGCCCGCCACAACCCGTCTTGATGAACATTCCGCTTTGCCGCACGTTCACGCGCACAGCCGGGTGCGAGAAGGCCCGTCTGCATCCGGCCCGCCTGCATCAGGAGATCGCCATGACCAAGTCACTGTCCGCCCCCCGCCCCGGCCTTGCCGGGCGCGCCCTCCTCCTCGCGCTGCTCGCGCTGTCCGCGGCCTCGCTGTCGGCCTGCAACACGGTGGAGGGCGCAGGCGCCGATGTCAGCTCGCTCGGACGCGGCGTGACCGGCGCCGCCTCCGGCACCAAGGCCGCCGTCACCCCTTGACCCGGACCGGCGCCGGTCGTGCCGCTGGCAGGCGGCACGTCCGGCGCCCCGGCCGCCAGCCCCTACACCTCGGTCCCTCGGGTGGGGTATAGACCCGCCATGAACGGCGAACCCGCTTCCCTGCCGCCCGCACCGAACCCGCCCGCCTCCGACGCCGGCACGGTGCTGGTGACGGGCGCCACCGGCTTCGTCGGCTCCGCCGTCGCCCGCGCGCTGGCGGCACGGGGCGAGGCTCTGCGCCTGCTGGTCCGGCGGGGCGGCGACCGCCGCAACCTCGCCGGCCTCGACGCCGAGCTGGCCGAGGGCGACCTCACCGACCCCGCCTCCCTGCGCCGCGCCGTCGCCGGCTGCGCCCGCCTCTTCCATGTCGCCGCCGACTACCGCCTCTGGGTGCCCGACCCCGCCGCCATGCTCGCAGCCAACGTCGACGGCACCACCACCCTGCTGACCGCCGCCGCGGAAGCCGGGGTGTCGCGCATGGTGTATTGCAGCAGCGTCGCGGCCCTGGGCGTGTTCACCGACGGCACTGTGGCCGACGAGGACACCCCGGTCGACCCGGCCCTGGTGATCGGCACCTACAAGCAGTCCAAGCACCGCGCCGAGCAGGCCGTCCTCGCCCTGGTGCGCGAGCGCGCGCTGCCCGTGGTGATCGTCAACCCCTCCACCCCCGTCGGCCCGCGCGACGTCAAGCCGACTCCCACCGGCCGCATGATCGCCGACGCCGCCGCCGGCCGCATGCCCGCCTACGTCGACACCGGCCTCAACGTCGTGCACGTCGACGACGTGGCCGGCGGCCACCTGCTGGCGATGCAACGCGGCCGCATCGGCGAACGCTACATCCTTGGCGGCGAGGATTTCTCCCTGGGCGACCTCTTCGCCATGGTCGCGCGCATCGCCGGCCGCCGGCCGCCGCGAGTCCGCCTGCCGCGCCAGTCGCTCTACCCCCTCGCCCTCGCCTGCGAGGCGCTGGCCAGGGTCGCCGCGGTGCCGCCGCTGGTGACGCGCGAGATGCTCGCGATGTCGCGCAAGAAGATGTTCTTCTCCTCCGCCAAGGCCCGCGCCGAACTCGGCTACGCCCCCCGCCCCGCCGAGGACGCCGTGCGCGACGCCGTCGCCTGGTTCCGCGAGCACGGCATGGTCCCACCCGTCGCCAGGGCCGCGGAATGAGGTCAGAGGCCCTTCCGCGCGGGCGGTCAGGCCAGCAAGGCCAGGGGCTCTGCCCCCCATGCTTCAAGGCGGGGACCCCGCCAGGGGAAGCCCCCTGGACGGCTTTCCTTAAGTCATGGGATCAAAGGGTCCTCGGACCCTTTGCGGGTCTGGGC
>CAXSES010000447.1:0-2810 GCA_964236225.1 uncultured Acetobacteraceae bacterium | reverse complement strand
CACTTGCCTAGGTTGCGCCGCGCCTGACACTCTCCCGTGATCGGGCAGGAGACCAGGATGGGCCAGACGACCGCGGAGACCCCTGAGCAGGCGCTGGCGCGCGCGGTGCAGGCGGGCACCGCAGGGCGTGCGTTCGAGGCGCGCGGCATCTGCCAGGACGTGCTGGCGGCCAACGCGGAGCACCCGGCGGCGCTGGCGCTGATGGGCAGCCTGGCGGGGCGGGCGGGGCAGCTCGACGAGGCGACGGGCCTGCTGGAGCGCGCGGTGGCGCGGCTGCCGGAGGTCTCGTCCTGGCACGCCAATCTGTGCTCGCTGTACCGGGCGACGAACCGGCTCGACGACGCGCTGCGGGCGGGGCAGGAGGCGGTGCGTCTCGCGCCGGACAACGCTGCGCACAGGGTCGACCTCGGGCTGGTGCACCTGACGCGCTCGGAGAACCAGGCGGCGATGGCGTGCTTCGTGGCCGCGCTGGGGCGCGACGCGGAGAACGCCAACGCGCACATGGCGCTGGGCGAGCTGCTGCTCTCGCTCGGCGAGTTCAGGCCGGGGTGGCTGGAGTACGAGTGGCGCAACAAGCTCGACCAGGCGAAGGGCACGCTGCCGAAGATGAGCGCCGCCGCGTGGAACGGCATGAGGATGCCCGGCGCGCGGCTGCTGCTGGTGGCCGACCAGGGGTTCGGCGACATGATGCAGTTCGCGCGCTACATCCCAAGGGTGGCGGAGCGGGTGGGCGAGGTCGTGGTCGGCTGGGGGCCGGAGGTGGTGGCGCTGCTGGCGGGCACGCCGGGCGTGGCGGCGGCGTACGTGCGCTTCGCCGACATCCCGGCGCACGAGGCGTACTGCCTGATGTCGTCGCTGCCGGGGATCTTCGCGACCGACCTGGAGAGCATCCCGTGGAGCGGGCCGTACCTGCACGCGGACCCGGGCAAGGTGGCGGAGTGGGCGGCGCGGCTCGGGCCGCGCACCGGGCGCAGGCGGGTGGGGCTGGCGTGGGCGGGGCGGCCGACGCACCCGAACAACGCGCGGCGCTCCGTGCGGCTGGAGGATCTGGCGCCGATCCTGGGGGTGGAGGGGATCGAGTTCGTCACGGTGCAGAAGCCGGTCTCGGAGGCGGACCAGGCGGCGCTGCGGGGGTGGCCGCAGGTGCGCGAGGTGTCGGCGCAGCTCGGGGATTTCGCCGACACGGCGGCGCTGCTGGCGAACCTCGACCTGCTGGTCAGCGTGGACACGTCGGTGGTGCACCTGGCCGGCGCGCTGGGGGTGGCGTGCTGGGTGCTGGTGCCCAGGCCTGCGGACTGGCGGTGGCTGCACGGGCGGACGGAGTCGCCGTGGTATCCGTCGCTGCGGCTGTTCCGGCAGGAGCGGCCGCAGGAGTGGGGGGCAGTGGTGGAGGGAGTGGCGGCGGCGCTGGCGCGGGGGGCGGACTAGGCGAAGGGCTCGGGCGGGGGCAGGGGCGTGTCGTCGTCCTGGGGCAGGATTACGAAATAGGTCAGGACGTCGCCGTTGAGGACGCGGAGCGGGTTCGGCCCACTGTCCTCAATCCCGCAAATGGCGGTTCGTGCGATCAGCCGGTCGGCTTGGTGGCGTTCGCCCGCAATCTTGCGATCCCCTCGAACTCGGCATCTTGTGCCAGGTCCATCATGGTCGCGAGTTTCTCAAATGTCTCAAACATGTCAGGTGGCATCGTCCTGCCTGAATCGAGATAGGCATAGGCAATCTCATCCAAGGCCAACCCGTACTCACCGACGCCAATGAATGTCCGCGCCTGTTTCCCGTCCCAATTATCAGTGGCGGAGGCGACCTTGTGTAAAGCGGCGAGGTCATTACGAATTGCGAAAAGCTCGGTTGTCGAAAGTGCCATCACTCTTTCTCCGATTCGGCTTCGGCGGGATATGCTGTGACGATCGCCTTGCGGTCACGTCCGATGATCACCTCGATCTCCACCCCATCCCGTGTGCCCATCACCTTCGTTCGTCCCCCTTCGGCTGGCTTTCTAACCGACGCAGGGTCGTTGGCGACATCCATCAACGTTCGGGCGCTGCCTTGTGCGCGACTACGAGCAGCGCCTGGACGTTTCGGAAGGCTGTGATCCATGTCAGCATAGGTGCCTTGCTTCTTCGATGTGTTGCTTACCCACGACCATTCTCAAACTGGCACTCAGGCAGGCGCTCACATCACCGAGTGGACAGGATGTCAGCCACCGCCCGCCACTCGTCACCAGGTTGCATTTTCATTTTTATCGCAAGCTTTTCAAATAAGGCGAAGATTTCCGGTCGCACCGGACTCTTGGACTCCAGATAGATGGCAGCTAAGTCGTCTAGCGCCAATCCATATTCGCCCGCATCAATGTATTTACGCGCTTGATCGCGATTTAGCATAGCATGTGACGGCACAGCCTCATACAGCTGTTCAATATCCGTCTCGATCAAGAGGCACTCCTCAAGCGTCAAACTCATAACTGTTCTCACTTTGGATTTCGAGGCATGTTTGTGGGGTACCCACTTACTACTGTCGTCTTGTCTCCTTCGACGATGACCTCGATATCCACACCATCCCGACTCCCATTTACCACAATGCGACCGTAACGTCCCGGGTTGCGCGACGAGGCTGGATCATTTGCGACACTTTTAATCGCATCCACGATCCGATCGTCGGACCAGCCTGGTGGAAATTCACTTTTGCCGGGAACATTCTGGCTGGGCCGGTGGCCTCCACCCGTGGCATCGCCATCCAGGATGTGCCTGCGCCGGTCGTCGGAAACGACAACTCCTCCTGGTCCCGGCGCAAGGTCCGGGGCTGCACCTTTTGGC
>CAXSES010000446.1:0-2810 GCA_964236225.1 uncultured Acetobacteraceae bacterium | reverse complement strand
CCAGGGGACCTTCCCCTGGCGGAGTTTGAGGCAGAGCCTCAACCTTGCTTGCCTGCCTCGCGGCGCGCACTTGCCTTCGTCAGGGCCGCGCGCCATCTGCCGGGGTGGCGCGCCGGGTTCAACCGGCCGGAACGCGCAGCCGCGCCGCCGGCCCTGCTGTGGAGAGTGGACATGGGAAGCCTGAGCATCTGGCATTGGCTGATCGTGCTGGCGGTGGTGCTGGTGCTGTTCGGCGGCGGCAACAAGGTCAGTTCGTTGATGGGCGACTTCGCCAAGGGCATCAAGTCGTTCAAGAGGAACATGGCCGACGAAGGCGACGCCTCGATGGAGGCCACCGCCGACCGCCCCGCCGGCACCATCGCCGCCCCAGGCGTGACGACGGCTGCCGGCACCACGACGCGCGAGACCACTACCGTCCATCACGGCTGACCCTCGCCGGCCCGGGGCCGCGTCCGGACGCGGCCGGCCCTGACGACCGGTTCGAGTTGTCCCGCGATATACATACCATCCCTTGTGGTTATACCCGAACTGTCCACAAGTTTCTGTGTTGGCCGCGTTGAGAACCGCTCCACGCTCCTCTAGGCTGCACCGCATGTAGTGGTCGCCACAGCCCGGAGTACACCAGATGGACTGGTCCGACGCCGTCATCCTCAGCCTTCGCACCCTGTGGGACGAGGGGCTGTCCACCGCGGAGATCGGGCGCCGTCTCGGGGTCACCAAGAACGCCGTAGTCGGCAAGGCGCACCGTCTCGACCTGCCGGCGCGGCCGTCGCCGATCCGCCGCGGCATCGGCCCCGCCGCGCCGCGCCGCGCCGTCGGCTCGACCCTGCCCTCGATGGAGCAGCCGGACGCCCTGCCGCCGGGCCGTCACGAGCGGTCCGACCCGGCCGCGCCGCACGCCCCGGCCCGCTCCGACGAGGCCGCCTCGCTCCAGGCCCTGGCCTGCGCCGCGCCCATGGCTGAACCGGCCGCCGCGCCCGCCGCGATCGCGGCGATCCCCTCTGCGGCGCCCGCTTCGGTGGCGGCGCTCCCCGAGGCGGCCCGGTTTCCTGTGGCCGCCTCGTCGTTCGACGATGCGCCCGCCGACAGGCCCGCCGCTTCGGCGGGTGCGTCCCGAGCGGCTCCGGCGCGCGCGGCGTCGGCGCTGCGGCCCGTCGCCCCGCCCCGCCGGATGCGGGTGGTGGCGTGCTGCTGGCCGATCGGCGAGCCGGGCACCCGCTCGTTCCGGTTCTGCGACGCGGACTCGATGGCCGGCAAGCCGTATTGCGACGCCCACGCCCAGCTCGCCTACGTGAAGGTGCGCGACCGGCGCGAAGACGCCGCCTGATTCCCCGTAAGGCAGCAGGCAAGGTTGAGGCTCTGCCTCATCCACCAAAGGCTCACGTTTGGAAGCTCTTTCTCAAGTAATACCGACGGTCTTTTGCAGTGACTCATTCTGCTGAACCCTAACACGCTGAAAATATTTTCAGTGGCAGGAGCAGAAAGCGGTCAACGCATAGGACCGTTAGTATAACACCAATCGCCGTAGACTCTGACCTGTTAGGCAGGCAAGGCCAGGGCTCTGCCCTGGACCCGCCAGGGGGAGCCCCCCTGGACCGGCTTTACTTAAGAGAGGGGTTCCAAGGGCCCTGCCTTTGGCCGGTCTGGGCAGAGCCCGGCCTTGCTGGCTGTCCTGCCTGCCGCCCTCGCGCACGGCGTGGTGGCCCCGCCGGCGCCGCCGGGCTACGCTGCGAGGCTGAGAGGTCCCGGCTGTGGCGCGGGCCGACACGGTGGGGCCGATGCCGATTTCCTACGCGCCGGGCCTGTCTCTGGACGAAAGCGAGCTGGTGTTCCGCTTCGTCCACGCCTCCGGCCCAGGCGGGCAGAACGTCAACAAGGTCGCCACCGCGGTGCAGCTCCGCTTCGACCTGCGCGCCTCGCCCTCGGTGCCGGACCGCGTGCGCGTGCGGGCGCAGCGCTTGGCCGGGCGGCGCCTGACGCTGGACGGGGTCGTGGTGATCGCCGCCAGCCGGTTCCGCTCGCAGGAACGCAACCGCGAGGACGCGGTGGGCCGGCTGGTCGAGATCCTGCGCGAGGCGGCCGAGCCGCAGACCGTGCGCCGGGCGACGCGGCCATCGCTCGGCGAGAAGCGGCGCCGGCTGGAGGGCAAGGCACAGCGATCCACCACCAAGCGGCTCAGGGGCCGGGTCGAGGACTGAGCCCTGGCGCGTCCGGGCCCGGTCCTGCCTACAGGTCCGGCCACCGTGCCGTGCGCTGCCGTTCCTGCGTCGGGGTGAGGGTGCGCGGCCCGTCCGCCACCTCGCGCGGCAGGTTCGGCACGGCGGCGGGGTCGGCCCAGCAATCCACGGTGCCGAGGCTGCGCGTGCAGTACGGCGGCGGCGCGGGCGGTGCCTCCTTCTCCCGGCAGTAGGTCTGCCCCCGGTCGAGCCGCACGATCGAGCAGTCCCGGCCGCTGGCCCCGGAGAACGCCAGATCGAACAGCCCGCGATGGAACGTCGCCACCGAGGCCAGGTCCGCGAGGCCGAGCGCGACCGCCGGCGTGGCCGGCGGCGTGCAGCCTCCCAGCGCCCCCGCCAGCACGCCGGGCAGCAGGAGCCGCAGCGCCAGGCGCCAAGCGCGACGCGGAACGGGAAGGGGAGGCGGGGCGCACATGGCCGCACCATGCGCCTCACTGGATGAACCAATCCTTTCCGCCCGACCCGCAAAAATCGACCCCGGGCAGCTCCGCCAAGGGGCAGATCCCTGGCTTTTCCTTCCGGGTTTCACACCAATACCAACGGCCACATGCGACGACCGGTTCAGCAAGCAAG
>CAXSES010000445.1:0-2816 GCA_964236225.1 uncultured Acetobacteraceae bacterium | reverse complement strand
AAGGCGAGCCTTTGGCGGGGTCCAGGGGCAGAGCCCCTGGCCTTGCCTGCTGAACCGGTCATCGCATTTGACCGTCGGTGTATTTTCCAGAGGCAAGCCCTTGGCGGGTGAGGCGGAACCTTGACCTTGCCTGCTTCAAGGAGCCGATCGCGCCCACCCCTGCACGATCCCCGCCAGCCGGTCCACCTCGTGTTCCGGGTGGCGCGCCATGAAGGTGAAGCGAAGCCGCGCCGTCCCCTCCGCCACAGTGGGCGGCCGGATCGCCGACACCAGGAACCCCTGCGCCTTCAACGCCCGCGAGGCCGCCAGAGCCGCCTCCGCCGTGCCCAGCAGCAGGGGCACGATCGGGCTCTGCGCCTCGGGCAGCCCGGCCGCCGCGGTGAACCGCCGCGCCAGCGCCAGCGGCCGCGCCGCGTACGCCGGGTCGCCGGCGATCACGTCGAGCGCCGCGCTGGCCGCCGCCACCACGCCGGGCGGCAGGCCGGTGGAGTAGATGAACGGCCGCGCCCGGGTGCGGATCAGCGCGACCACCGCCTCGGAGGCGCACAGGTAGCCGCCGTAGCCGCCCGCCGCCTTGGACAGCGTGCCCATCTGCAGCGCCACCTCCGCCGGCGGGTCGAAGGCGTGCGCCGAGCCTCGCCCTTCGCCCAGCACGCCGAGCCCGTGCGCGTCGTCGACCATCAGCCAGGCGTCGTGCGCACGGGCCAGCGCCGACAGCGCGGGCAGGGGCGCCAGGTCGCCGTCCATGGAGAACACGCCGTCGGTAAGGACAATGGCCCGCGGGTGCGCGCCCCGCTCCGCCGCCAGCAGCGCCGCCAGATGCGCCACGTCGTTGTGCCGGAACGCCACCACCCGCGCGCCGGCAAGCCGTGCTCCCGCCCACAGGCAGGCATGGGCCAGCGCGTCCACCAGCACCAGGTCGCGCGGCCCGACCAGCGCGGGCACGATCCCCGCATTCGCCAGGTACCCCGACCCGAACACGCACGCCGCCTTTGTGCCCTTCAGCCGCGCCAGCCGCGCCTCCAGCCCGGCGAACAGCGCGTGGTTGCCGCTCACCAGCCGCGAGGCTCCGGCACCGGTGCCGTGGCGCCGCGTGGCCTCGACCGAGGCTGCGATCACCGCCGGGTGCGTTGCGAGATTGAGGTAGTCGTTGCAGCAGAACGACAGCAGCCGCCGTCCGTCGCGCACGACCCAGGCCCCGCCCGCCGGGTCCGCGGCGTCGCGGGTGGTCTCGGACAGGGTGCGGCGCAACTGGCGGCGCTCCAGCCCCGCCAGCTTGTCCAGGGCGAAGGCGTCGAGCGAGTGCATCGCGGGCTCCCTGCCGGCAGCGAGGCGCCAGCGCCCGGCTCGGCGTGCAGTCGCCCATCGCGACGCACCGCGCAACCATGCATGCCAGGCAGCCCTGCCGTGTTCGCGCTGGAGTGGTGCGGTGCAGCGTGGTTTTGGCCGTGCGAGACGTTAACCCAAAGCCCACCACAATCGTGTCATACCGCATCAGGTCGCGCCTTGCCGCGGAACGTGCCTGCGGCCGACACATCAGATCGGAGCCACCGTGAGCGACTTCTTGCCGAGCTACACAATCCAGCCCGCCTCGGCCTTCAGCCCGAGCGTCGGGCTGAACGTGTCCTCCGACACGGCGGCGGCCACCACCCTCCAGCAGCTTCGCGCGCTCGGCCTGTCCAGCGTGCGCGTTGCCGCGACCACGTCCGCCCAGGTCGCCAACCTGGCCGCGCTGGCCGGGAACGGCATCCGCCTCGACCTGGTGCTCGCACCGGGACAGAGCGCCGCCGCCTTTGCGGCCGCCGCGCAGCAGATCAACAACGCGGCTCCCGGCTCGCTCGCCTTCCTCGAGGGCCCGGACCTCGTGGCGAATCCTGGCTACACCTACATCAACCCCGCCAACGGCGCAGAGCTGTCCGGCTACGTCGCCGCCAACCAGGCGACGGCCGACATGGCGCAGGCGGTCAACGCCGCCGGCATCGGCGGCACTCCCCTCATCGGCTACAGCGCGGCCTCCGGCGTACCCGCCACCGACACGACGACGCAGGTCGGCGTCAGCTACATCAACATCAACCCGGGCGACGTGGCGCTGGCCGAGCCCGACTTCGCCGCCTTCACCGCCGCCCAGGACGCCGGGCAGAGCGTGAACCGCGCGGCCTCGCAGTACGTCGTCACCAACGTCGGCGGCGCCACCGCCGGCTCCCTGCTCGACGCCGTGCTCGACGCCCAGTACGTCTATGGCTTCTATGGCACCCCGGGCGGCGCCACCGTGGCCCCCGCCACCTACCTCGCCGCCCCCACCGTAAGCGCAAACAGCCCGACCGCGCTGTTCAACGCCGACAACTCGCTCACCGCCGCCGGCACGGCCTACGCCAACCTGGGCGCCATGGTTTCGGCCGGCACGGCCGGCACATCCACGGGCGGCACGCTGTCGCTCGACATCGCCCCCTACGAGCACGGCGTGCAGTACGCCGAGCAGTTCCAGGTGTTCGCCGGACCGGATGGCAACGCCGACATCCTGCTCTGGGGCGACCAGGAAGCGCCGAGCACGTCCGGTCATGGCCGCTCCGTCGTCCAGTTCGGCACGGCGCAGTCCCTGGTCCAGGTGTTCGACCCGACGCAGGGCGCCGCCGTCGTCGCCAGCTTTGCCAACCTGTCCGAGCTGGACATCACCAACTCGCCTGACGGCCCGTTGATGATCCGGGTGTCCAACGACACCGTCGCCTCCGCGTCGGGCACGGTCGGCACCTACGCGGGCGTGGTGCTCCCCAGCACCACGGGAACGGGCACGAGCAGCACCGGGACCGGCACCAGCA
>CAXSES010000444.1:0-2819 GCA_964236225.1 uncultured Acetobacteraceae bacterium | reverse complement strand
GCCGGTCCAGGGCGGCTCGCCCTGGCGGGGTCCAGGGGCAGCGCCCCTGGCCTTGCTTTCCTATAATGGCAGCAGGGCGCGGAAGTGCGGCGGCAGCGTGGGCGGGCGGACGCGCCCGTGGTCGTCGGTGAGGCCCTGGGCTGCCAGCCAGGCGTCGAACTCCGGGGCGGGGCGGCGGCCGAGCAGCTCGCGCACGGCGAGCGCGTCGTGGAACGAGGTGCTCTGGTAGCCGAGCATGATGTCGTCGGCTCCGGGCACGCCCATGACGAAGGTCACGCCGGCGGCGGCCAGCAGGGTCAGCAGGGCGTCGCTGTCGTCGGCGTCGGCGTCGGCGTGGAAGGTGTGGCAGATGTCGCATCCCATCGGCAGGCCGAGCAGCTTGGCGCAGAAATGGTCCTCCAGGCCGGCGCGGGTGATCTGGCGGCCGTCGGCGAGGTACTCCGGGCCGATGAAGCCGACGACGGAGTTGACCAGCAGCGGGCGGAAGGCGCGGGCTACGGCGTAGGCGCGGGCCTCCAGGGTCTGCTGGTCGCAGCCGTGGTGGGCGTTGGCCGACAGGGCGCTGCCCTGGCCGGTCTCGAAGTACATGACGTTGGTGCCGAGCGTGCCGCGGTTCAGGGCGAGGGCGGCGGCGTGGGCCTCGGCGAGGAGGGCGAGGTCGATGCCAAAGCCGCGGTTGGCGGCCTCGGTGCCGGCGACGGACTGGAACACCAGGTCGACGGGGGCGCCCTGCTCCATCAGCGCGAGCGTGGTGGTGACGTGGGCGAGCACGCAGGTCTGGGTGGGGATGGCGAGGCGGGTGCGGATGTCGTCGAGCAGGTGGAGCAGGGTGCGGGTGCGCTCGGGGCTGTCGGTGGCGGGGTTGATGCCGAGCACGGCGTCGCCAGAGCCGAGAAGCAGGCCGTCGAGCAGGCTGGTGGCGATGGCGCGGGGGTCGTCGGCGGGGTGGTTTGGTTGCAGGCGGGTGGAGAGGCGGCCCGGCAGGCCGATGGTGTTGCGGAAGCGGGTGGTGACGTGGCAGCGCGACGCCACCGCCATCAGGTCGGCGAGGCGGCACAGCTTGCTGGCGGCGGCGGCCATCTCTGGGGTGAGGCCGGGGGCGAGGGCGGCCAGCGCGGCGGGGGTGGCGGCGTCGGACAGCAGCCAGTCGCGCAGGCCGCCGACGGTGAGGTGGCGCGCGGGGGCGAAGGCCGTGGCGTCGTGGGTGTCGAGGATGAGGCGGGTGACCTCGTCGCGCTCGTAGGGGATCAGGGCCTCGTCGAGGAAGCGTTGCAGGGGCACGTCGGCCAGCGCCCACTGGGCGGCGACGCGCTCCTCCTCGCTGCGGGCGGCGAGGCCGGCCAGCTCGTCGCCGCTGCGCCGCGGGGTCGCGCGGGCGAGCAGGGTGGCCAGGTCGGGGAAGGCGTGGCGCGTGGCGCCGAGCGTCGCGGCGTACATGGGGGGAGCGTAGGCGCGGGGCGGAGGGATGGGAAGCAAGGCCGGGCTCTGCCCAGACCCGCCAGGGGGAAGCCCCCCCTGGACCCGGCGCAACTTAAGTAGTGGTTTCCAAAGGCGAGCCTTTGGCGGGGTCCCCGCTTCAAGGCATTGAGGGCAGAGCCCCTGGCCTTCTCGCTGAACCGATCATCGCACTCGGCCGTTGGCACTGGGAGGCCGGGTCCAGGGGCGGCTCGCCCCTGGCGGGGCCTCGGCCTTGCCGCCGCTGCGCTAGAACGTCACCCGGACGCCGCCGAAGCCTGCGACCGGGGCGGCGATGCTGTCGCTGCGCGGGTTGGTGGCGTTCGGCGCCTGGGAGAGGAACACCGACGCGGTCGGCGAGAACGTTGCGAAGGTGGAGTATCGCTGCGCGGTGACGTTGCGGGCCAGCGCGAAGAGCTGGATGCGTTTCGTGAGCTGGTAGCTGGCGTCGAGGTTGAGCGTGGCGTGGCCGGGCAGGCGGGGGGTGAGGTTGGCCTCGTCGCCGAACAGCACCTGGCCGCTGGCCACGATCGCGGTGGCGCCGAGGCTCCAGCGCGGGGTGGCCTGGAACGTGGCGCCGAGCTTGAGCAGGGTGGCGGGGATGCCGGGCAGGCGGTTGCCGGGGCGCACCGCGATGTTGCCGTTCGCGTCGGCCTGCGGGTTGGAGCCGGCGCCCTCGGTGAAGCCGGACCGGTAGGTGGCGTCGGTGTAGGAGTAGCTGGCGTAGGCGAGCAGGCGGCGGCCGGTGTAGCTCAGGGTGGCGTCGAGGCCCTGGCGGCGGGTCTGGCCGACGTTGGCGAAATAGGCGCGGCCCAGGGTGGCGGCGTTGACGAACGCGATGTCGTCGTCGAGCGAGGTGCGGAACAGGGACAGGTCGTAGGCGATGGTGGCGCCGGGGCGCGGCGCGTAACGGCCGCGCAGGCCGGCCTCGATGCTGTGGGAGACGACCTGGTTGAGGTTGGGGTCGCCGACGAAGAAGTTGGCCAGCGAGCAAGGCGATTGCGGGCTGGCGCAGGACAGCTCGGCAGGGGTGGGGGTGCGGTTGGCCTCGAAGTAGCCGGCATAGGCGCTGAGCCAGGGGGCGATGCGGTAGGTGGCGCCAGCGCCGGGATTGAAGCGGCTGTAGCTGTGCCGGCCGCCCAGCGAGCCGGCGGCGGCCTGGTCGGCGGGGCTGCCCTGGTCGGCGAGGTCGATCTCGGCGTTGTTGAAGCGGCCGGAAAGGGTGAGCGCCAGGCGGGGGGTCAGCGCGAGCGTGTCGGAGGCGAAGGCGCCGAGGTAGCCGTTGGTGGCGGCCACGCGCACGGGGGAGTTCTGGCCGGGCTCGTCGATCACGATGCCGGAGCCGGAACCAGAGCCGGAGCCGG
>CAXSES010000443.1:0-2820 GCA_964236225.1 uncultured Acetobacteraceae bacterium | reverse complement strand
TTCGGCCCGCGTTCCGACCCGGCGGCGCAACGAGGTTCGCGCGCCGCACGTTCTGGCGCGGCATCGGCCACGCCGGGGACGGTTGAGTGTGACCGCCCGGGCAGGAAAGGTCGACGCTCGACCGCGTCCGCCAAAGGCTGGCGTTGGAAAGCCGCTGGCTGAAGAAAAGGATCGCCACGGGCTTGTGCTCGAAGAAGGGGCCTTTGGCGGCCTAGGCGGAACCCAGCCGTCTTGCTGACAGGCCGGCAGCCATCTAGCGTTGGTCTTGCGCCGCCGGGCACAACCAGCCATCCGTGCTGTTCAAACAGCCATCACGCTTTCGAATCGGACGCGAGGCCAGACCAACCCGGCCGTCATGGGAAAACACCAGCCATGCCCGTATCGCAGGACGTCGTGTTCATTGGCAACAACACGCAGGCCGGCACGCTCGCCAGCGACCCGATCGCGCTCTGGGAGTCCGACGGGACCACGGCGACCGAAGTGCAGCCCTTCGCCGATGCCACGACCAACGTCGAGGGCGCCCCGACCTCCGCATTCGCCTCGCTCGATGGCGCGCCGCTGCCGGGGTCGCTGCTGTTCAACCTCGAAGTGTCGACATCTCTCGGCACCAACCAGTTCTACGTCACCGACCCCGCGACCGGCACGCCGCGCGCCCTGAGCGTGCCGAGCCTGCCCACCACCGGCACCTACACGCCGTCCGGAGCGACGTCGGTCGGGCAGGTCGTGCTCTTCGCCGCCACGCAGACCGGCGGGACGCGCGTCCTGTGGCGCAGCGACGGCACGGCCGGCGGAACCTCCGTGGTCGCCGTCCCGGGCGCCAGCACGGGCGGCGTCAATCCCCAGAGCATCACGGCCTTCGGTGACGGCGCCCTGTTCGTCGGCAGCGGGGCCGACAACCCCGGCGACCTCTTCTTCACCGATGCCACGACGGCCGGCACGCGCGAGATCGCGGCGCTCCTTCCAGTCTACGGCAACGGCACGCAGTTCCAGCCGCTCGATGTCCTGAA
The DNA here is from genome assembly GCA_964236225.1 of uncultured Acetobacteraceae bacterium. GTDB lineage: Bacteria > Pseudomonadota > Alphaproteobacteria > Acetobacterales > Acetobacteraceae > CAXSEF01. Next base: position 1,813 of record CAXSES010000443.1, on the reverse strand, counting down.
CGGCCGGGAAATCTTCCTCGGGCCGGGGCCGCAGTTCGATCAGCCGGGCCTGTATGCGACGGATGGCACGGCAGCCGGAACGGTGGTCATTGCCGCTCTTCCTTACGGTACATCAGATGGGCTTTCCTCCGCAGTGGCAGGAAGCCGCCTGCTCTACGCCGCAGTCGGCTCGGCCCTCGGCCTCTATGCCACGGACGGCACTGCTGCGGGGACGTTAGGAATCCTTCCATCGGAAATCGCCGGGAACCTGGTCAGCCTGAGCGACAAGGTCGTGCTCACCGTATCCACACCAACCGCGCGCAACGCGCTCTGGGTCAGCGACGGTACGGCGGTCGGAACGGCGGCGATCGCGGTCGCAAACCTCCCGCAGCCCCAGCAGATCTTCGCCAGCAACCTGACGCAGTTTGGCAAACAGGTTCTGTTCAACGGCATCGACACTATCGCCAACGGGGGGACTGGCACCTCTTACGGCCTGTGGATCACCGACGGCACCGCCGCCGGCACGCGCGAGATCGTCGCCGGCCTCGCGCCCGCCTCGATCACCGCGCTTGCCGACGGCACCGCCGAGTTCGCCGCCGGCGGCGCCCTCTACGTCACGGACGGCACCGCCGCCGGCACGCACCTGGTTCCCGGCACAGCCGGGCTAAACCCGAACTCCATCATTGCTGTTCCCTCGCCGCTCGCCTTCACCGGCACCCAGGCGGGCTACGACCTCGCCCCCACCGCCGCCGGCGTTCTGCAGACCCGTGACCTGTCGGCTCCCGGCGCCAGCCTCGCGCTCCCCGAGGCCCGCGTGCTGACCTTCGGCGACGGCACGGCGGCCGTGTTCGACCCTTCCGGCAACGCCGAGGCCATCGCCCGGATCTACCTCGCCGCCTACGGGGCGGCGCCCGACCTCGCCGGCCTGCTCGCCTATACGCAGCAGGCCAATTCCGGCACCGTGAGCCTCGCGCAGATCGCCGCCGCCGCCCCGGTCTCCGCGCAGTTCCTCGCCGCCGGCCCCCTGACCGACGCCCAGTTCGTGACCAGGCTCTACCAGGACGCCGACGGCCGCGCCCCCGACCCGGGCGGCCTCGCCGGCTACACGCAGGCCCTCGCCTCGGGCCAGTCCCGAGGCCAGGTGCTGCTCGCCATCGCGGAGAGCCCAGAGGCCCGCGCGCACTCGCGATCCGTCGCCGGCGACGCCACCGACGCCACGATCACCCGACTGTACGAGGCGATCGACGGCCGCGCGCCCGACGCCTCCGGCCTGGCCGGCTACGCCTCCGCGCTCGACGCTGGGCAAAGCGTGGCGCAGATCGCCGCCGCCATGCTCGCCAGCCCGGAATACGCCGGCCGCGGCGCGCCCGCCGACGCCGCCTTCGTCACCGGGCTTTACCGGACCCTGCTCGGCCGCGCCCCCGATGCGGGCGGCCTCGCCAGCTACGCCGCGGCGCTCGCGGGCGGCGAGAGCCGCGCGCAGCTCGTCGCCGGGTTCGTGGCCAGCGACGAGGCCCGCCTCGCCACCGCGCCGCTGACGCACCAGGGGTACGTTTCCCTGGGGTAAGGCAGGCAGGCAAGCAAGGTTGAGGCTCTGCCTCAAACTCCGCCAAAGGCAAGCCTTTGGAATCCTCTACTTAAGCAATGGGATCAAAGGGCCTCGGCCCTTTGCGGGTCTGGGCAGAGCCCAGCCTTGCTTTCTTCGACAGGTCACGCCCGACGACCATCGGTGCTGGACGAGGCCGGCCCGAGGCCCGGCCCTGCCTGCGTCACACCCTGACCAGCCCCGACATCTCCGCCCGCGCCCGCGACGCCGCCATGCTCTCGCCGACCG
>CAXSES010000442.1:0-2821 GCA_964236225.1 uncultured Acetobacteraceae bacterium | reverse complement strand
TCCAGGGGCGGCTCGCCCCTGGCGGGTCTGGGCAGAGCCCAGCCTTGCCTGCTGCTTTCCGACCGACATCGCGCTGGGCCACGACCCGCCATGGCGCGATGTTGCAACGCCTGCGCGCGCCGCGCATCCTCTGCAACCTGGCATGGTCGCCCGGACGGTCCCGGGCGCAGCGGGAGCGTGACCGACCCATGGACATCGTGACGCCTGACACGCCCGAGCGGGCGCCGCTGCCGGACACGCCCGGCCAGCCCGACCGCCTCGCGGCGCCCGACCCGGTGCTGGAGTTCCGCAGCCGCATCCTCGACCGCCTCACCTACCAGGTCGGCAAGGACCCGCAGACCGCGGGCGAGCGCGACTGGTTCGTGGCGATCGCGCTGGCCACCCGCGACGGGGTGGTCGATGGCTGGATCGCCTGCAACCGCGAGGCCGCCCGCACCGGGGCCAAGCGGGTGTACTACCTGTCGCTGGAGTTCCTGATCGGGCGGCTGCTGTTCGACGCGCTCGGCAATCTGGGCATCCTGGCGCTGGCGCGCGAGGCGCTGGCCGGGCTCGGCGTGGACCTCGACCGCATCAGGCTGCAGGAGCCGGACGCGGGGCTCGGCAATGGCGGGCTCGGGCGGCTGGCGGCGTGCTTCATGGAGAGCATGGCCACGCTGCGGATCGCGGCCTACGGCTACGGCATACGCTACGAGCACGGCCTGTTTCGCCAGACAATCGAGGGCGGCGTGCAGCACGAGCTGCCCGACGACTGGCTGGCGTTCGGCAACCCGTGGGAGTTCGAGCGCGCCGAGGCCAGCTACGACGTGGGCTTCGGCGGCCACGTCTCCGCCACGCGGGGGGGGGGCGAGGCCGCGCCCGGGTCCGCCGCGGGGCCGGACGGCGCGGAGCCGGTGCGCTACGCCTGGCGCCCGGCGGAGACGATCTCGGCGGTGGCGTACGACACGCCTGTGGTGGGCGGCGGCGGCGGCGTGGCCACGCTGCGGCTGTGGTCGGCGCGCGCCAAGGCGAAGCTGCGGCTGGAGGACTTCAACCGAGGCGACCATGTCGGCGCGCTCGCCGACCGCACGCGCATGGAGGCGATCTCGCGCGTGCTCTACCCCGGCGACGAGAGCGCGGCGGGGCAGGAGCTGCGGCTGCGCCAGGAGTTCTTCTTCGCGTCCGCCTCGCTGCAGGACCTGATCGCGCGCCACATGGGGCAGTTCGGCGACATCCGGCTGCTGCCGGACAAGGTGGCGATCCAGCTTAACGACACCCACCCCGCGATCGCGGTGGCGGAGATGATGCGCCTGCTGCTCGACCGCCACGCGCTGGGCTGGGACGAGGCGTGGCGCGTCACCGTGGCGTGCTTCAGCTACACCAACCACACGCTGCTGCCCGAGGCGCTGGAGATGTGGCCGGTGCCGCTGATGGAGCGGCTGCTGCCGCGCCACATGCAGATCATCTACCTGGTCAACGCCCGCCACCTCGACAGCCTGCGCGAGGCGGGGCGCGGCCAGGAGGGGTTCGTGGCCGCGATGTCGCTGATCGACGAGCAGAACGGGCGCCGCGTGCGCATGGGCCACCTCGCCTTCCTGGGCAGCCACAAGGTCAACGGCGTCTCCGCGCTGCACACCGACCTGATGCGCCGCACGGTGTTCGGCGACCTGCACTCGATCCTGCCCGAGCGCATCACCAACAAGACCAACGGCATCACCTTTCGCCGCTGGCTGCACTACGCCAACCCGGGCCTGACCAGCCTGCTGGTGGAGACGCTGGGGCCGCGCGTGCTGGCCGACCCGCAGGCGCTGCTGGGCCTGGAGGCGCACGCCGACGACCCCGCGTTCCAGGAGCGATTCGCGCTCCAGCGGCGCGAGCGCAAGGCGGCGATGACGCGCCTGGTCGCCGAGCAGATGAACCTCGCGGTCGATCCCGAGGCGATCTTCGACGTGCAGATCAAGCGGCTGCACGAGTACAAGCGCCAGCTTCTCAACATCCTGCACACCGTGGCGCTGTACGACGCGATCCGCTCGCGCTCCACGCATGACTGGGTGCCGCGGGTGAAGATCCTCGCCGGCAAGGCGGCGCCGGGCTACCATCAGGCGAAGCTGATCATCCGCCTCGCCCACGACGTGGCGCAGGTGGTCAACACCGACCCCACCGTGCGCGACCTGCTCAAGGTGGTGTTCCTGCCGAACTACAGCGTCAGCCTGGCGGAGACGCTGATCCCGGCGGCCGACCTGTCCGAGCAGATCTCCACCGCGGGCATGGAGGCGTCTGGCACCGGCAACATGAAGATGGCGCTCAACGGGGCGCTGACCATCGGCACGCTGGACGGCGCCAACGTCGAGATACGCGAGCACGTGGGGGCAGAGAACATCTTCATCTTCGGCATGACAGCGGCCGAGGTGCAGGCGCGCCAGCAGGGCGGCCACGACGCGCGCGCCGCGGTCGCGGCGTCGCCGGCGCTGGCAGAGGTGCTGGAGGCGGTGCGCAACGGGGCGTTCTCGCCGGGCGAGCCGGACCGCTACCGCGCCCTGGTCGACGACCTCGTGGCCCATGACCGGTTCTTCGTCACAGCGGATTTCGACGCCTACTACGACGCGCACGGCCAGGTGGCGGAGCGCTGGCGCGACCGGAAGGCGTGGTGGCGCTCGTCGATCCTCAACACCGCGCGGATCGGGTGGTTCTCGTCGGACCGCACCATCCGAGAATACGCGTCCGAGGTCTGGAACGTGCCGGTCGGCTGACGGGCGGGGGTTCGCCTCGGTCTGGAAGCCAGGAAGGAAGGCCAGGGGCTCTGCCCCTGGACCCCGCCAAAGGCTCGCCTTTGGAAACCCCCCTT
>CAXSES010000441.1:0-2829 GCA_964236225.1 uncultured Acetobacteraceae bacterium | reverse complement strand
TGTCAGACGGGACACGAACACGGTCCAAAATAGGCGTCATCCCAAGACCCGATCCGGCAGCTCCCGACACCCTACAGGCTCAGCTCTTGCGGGACACGACGTAGGCGGCCAGCGCACGCAGGCGGTCCGCCTCGGGCCCGAACGGATCGAGCTGATCGGCAGCCTGCTCCGCCAGGGACCGTGCGCGTGCCGCGGCACGGTCCAGGCCCAGCAATCCGACGATCGTCGCCTTGCCCGCCGCCACGTCCTTGCCCACCGTCTTGCCGATCTCCTCGACGGTCCCGGTCTCGTCCAGGACGTCGTCGGCGATCTGGAACGCCGCGCCGAGATCCCGGCCATAGGCGGCCACCCTCGCGCGCAGATCCGGCGGAGCGCGCCCCAGGATCGCACCCGCCTCGGCGCTGTACTGGATCAGGCGCCCGGTCTTGAGCGCCTGGAGGTGAAGCAGATCGTCCAGGCCCAGGGCCTCGCCCCGCCCGGACAGCCCCTCGCTCACCATGTCATACATCTGACCGCCAACCATGCCCCCGGCCCCGGCTGCGCGTCCCAGCCCGGCCACCAGCATGCAGCGCGCCTCAGGATCGGCATGCGTCTCCGGCTCGGCCAGGATCTCGAAGGCCCGGGTCTGCAGCGCGTCGCCAGCTAGGATCGCCGTGGCCTCGTCGAAGGCCCTGTGCGTGGAGGGCTTGCCGCGGCGCAGGTCGTCATCGTCCATTGCCGGAAGATCGTCGTGCACGAGGGAGTAGGCGTGCAGCATCTCCACGGCCGCCGCGACCCTTACAGAGTTCGACTCGGGCACCGCGAACATCGCGGCCACCTCCATCGCCAGGAAGCCGCGCATCCGCTTGCCCCCGCCCAGAACGGCGTAGCGCATGGCGGACACCACCTGCGACGCGCCGCCCACGACCGGGGGCAGAAGCGTCTCCAGGCTGCCCTCGATCGCCGCGGCCGCACCCGCCAGCGCCTCGCGCAGTCCCGTGCCCTGCCCGGCCGCGTCGCGCCTCATTGCACCCGGCCCGCCACCGACGCACCGTCGGGGAGCGCAGCCTCCATGGCGCCATCAGCGGAACCCTGCTCCACGATCACCTGCACGCGGGCCTCCGCCTCGGCAAGTTTCGTCTCGCAGTGCCGGCGCAGCACGGCGCCACGCTCGAAGCAGAGAATCGCCTCCTCAAGCCTCTGCTGCCCGCCTTCGAGGCCGCGCACGATCTGCTCGAGCTCCGCGAGGGCATCCTCGAACGACAGCGCGGTCACATCCTCAGCCATGCGGGCATTCCTTCATGGCACAAGGTGGTAGCCTGCCTGCCATGGCCCCGGAAGTCGCGGAACGTCGCATTCCACGAGCACTGTGTCGGCAATGCCGCAATCACCCGGGCTTGATGCCGGCGTGCCATGCCTACGACAGCGTGGCCCGCATCATGCGACGGACATGCACCCCGCTACAGGCCGCGAGCGCCCCGAGATCGTAGCCCCCCTCGAGCACGGACACGAGGCGGGCCCCGCAATGCCGCTCCGCCACGTCCATCAGCCGGCCTGTCAGCCAGTCGAAATCGTCCGCCTCCACCCTGAGTTGCGCCAGGGGGTCCGCCCGGTGCGCGTCGAAGCCCGCGGACAGGATCAGGAACTCCGGCGCGAACGCCTCGAGCGCCGGAAGCAGCCGCCCCGCCCAGGCGTCGCGGAACGCCTCGCCCCCCGAGCCAGGGGCCAGGACGGCATTCACCACGTTCCCGACAACCCCGCCTTGCGCCTCCTCGCCGGTTCCGGGATAGCAGGGCCACTGGTGGCTCGACGCATAGAACAGGTCAGGGTCGGCCGCGAACATCGCCTGCGTGCCGTTGCCGTGATGCACGTCGAAATCCACCACGGCCACCCGCCGCAGGCCCCACCGGTCCCGCGCCCACTGCGCCGCGACCGCCACGGAATTGAACAGGCAGAACCCCATCGCACGGGCCGGCTCCGCATGATGGCCGGGAGGCCGGACCGCCACGAACGCGGCCTGCGCCCATCCTTGCATCACCGCATCAACCGCGGCGACCGCACCGCCTGCGGCCCGCAGGGCGGCGGCCACGCTGCCCGGGCCGACCACCGTGTCCTCGTCGAGGTGGCGCGAGGTCGCGGACGGCCCCTGAAGCGCCAGAAGCCGCTCGACGTACTCCCGTTCATGCACCCTGCACAGCTGCTCCAGCGTGGCCAGCGGTGCCGCTTCGCGCAGCAGCGGGACGAAATCCGGGTGCTCCAGCGCCCGCAGCACGACACGGAGCCGATCCGCGCATTCCGGATGCCCGGGCCCGGTGTCGTGGCCGAGGCAGTCGTCATGGGTGAGCAGCGCCACCCGCATCATCAGGCGCCAGGCTCCACGGCATCCACGTCCGTCGCCGGCTCGGCGCGACACCGGATCACGAAGCTGAGCACACCAGCCTCGTCGCTGCACGACACCAGGTCGTGCCCGGTCTCGCGGCAATAGGCTCGCATGTCCTCCGCGGCAGCGCGGTCCGTGGCCAGGACGCGCAGCCGCTCCCCGGCGCTCATGCCCCGCAGCACCTTGTTGGCGCGCAGGACGGGAAGCGGGCAGGCCAGGCCTTTCACGTCAAGCAACGTCTCTGCCATCGTCCATCCTCGCGCCCTTCGCGCGTCAAGAGCAAGCCTCGCTCCTGCGACGCGCACAAGCCGCCCGCGAACGCCCGGTGCGGCATGGCTGGCGGATCAGGCAGGGCCAGAGCCCGGCAACGATCAGTGGCCCGGCGTCGCCGCGGGCGAAACGAAGAAAGGCAGGAAGCGAGCACGGTTGAGGCTCCGCCTCAAACTCCGCCAGGGGAAGGTCCCCTGGAC
>CAXSES010000440.1:1754-2836 GCA_964236225.1 uncultured Acetobacteraceae bacterium | reverse complement strand
CAAAGGTTCCGACGACCCTCTTGGGTCGTTGGAAGGGCAGGCGGAGGGAGAGCCCGGCCTTGCTTGCTGCTTTCGCAGCACGCCCACCTCAGTGCAACAGGCTGCGCAGCAGGTCGGCCGGCTTCGGCGGCTTCGCGGGCGCCGCCGCGACGGGCGGCGGCCCCGCCATCCCGCCGCGCGCCGTGGCCAGCGCCGCCGGGCACGAATCAGGGTCGTCCCCGCCGCCGATGGTCAGGCCGCCGCCCTGGCCCGCGTCCACCTTCGCCCGCGGCGCGCCCAGCGGGCCGTCCACTGAGACCGGCACGCCGACCGAGGCGCCGCCGAGGCGCAGCACCGGGCGCAGCGTCAGCGCCAGCAATTCCTGCCGCAGGTCCACGGTGCCGCCGCCGTCCAGCCGCAGCCGCGCGCTGTCCAGCGCCAGGGCCTTCACGCTGCCCTGCCCGGCCGCCAGGTCGATCCGCAGCGCCAGGCAGCGCACCGTTGTGGCGCCGTCCAGGGCGGGCGGCGGGATGCCGGCGGCGCGCAGGGCCGGCGCGAACGCGGCCTGCAGCACGCGGTCCTGCACCGTGCCGTCCACCCCGGCCACGCCCAGATGCCCGGTCACTGTGGCGGCCAGCGCCCGCAGCGAGCCGCCCGCGGCGTCGAGCGCCATGTCCACGCCGAGCAGCCCGGCCGCAGCCCCGCCTTGGCCGGCGGCGGCGAGCAGCGGCGCCAGCGGCAGGTCGGGGATGCGCGCGCTCGCGGAGAGCGTGGGCGGGGCCGCGCCTGCGTCCACCCGCACCTGCGCCGACACCGGCCCGTGCGGCGCGCTGGCCGTGAACGGCGCCAGCGCCAGGCGGCCGTCCTCCAGCAGCAGGTGGCCGGCCAGGCTGCTCCAGGTGATGCCGTTCGCCGACAGGGCGCCCACAGCGAAGGCGAGGTCGAGCGTGCCCGAGTCGAGCGCCGCGAACGGCAGGGGTCGGTCCGGGATCGCCGCGCCGTCCGGTGCGGCGGCGGCCTGCCCGGCGCCCGGCGGCGGCGCGGCGTGGCCGGACGCGCCGGGCGCCGCCGGGGCGGCGTGCGCGGGCCCGGGCCGCGTCGCG
>CAXSES010000440.1:0-1654 GCA_964236225.1 uncultured Acetobacteraceae bacterium | reverse complement strand
CGGGCTGCGTCGCGGCGGGCGGCGCGGGCGACGTGCCGGCGGCTGCGGTCAGGCGCGGGGTCTGCTGCCAGGCCAGCACCAGGGCGTCGCCGTCGAGGCGCTGCGAGACCAGCGTGCCCCGCAGCGACGGCCGGACGCCGCCGCCAAGCGCGAGGTCGCCCGACATGTCGCCGCCCGCCGAGGTCGCGTGCAGCCCGCGCACAGCGAGCACGCCCGGCGTCGGCGAGGACAGCCGCGCCTCCGCCACGACGTCGCGCAGCGCCGGCAGCCCGGTGCGCGCCAGCGCCGACAGCGCGGCAAGCTGCGGCGCCCGCAGCGACACCGCAAGGTCGAGCGCGCCGTCTCCCTGCCCGCCCGGTCGGCTGCCCGGTTGGCCGCCCCCCTGCCCGCCCGACCGGCCGCGCAGCCCGACCCCGCCGCGCAAGGTCGCCACCGCGTCCGCGCCGCTGGCTGTGAGGTCGACCGGCAGCGCGGCGCCCGCGCCCGCCCACGGCCCCACCGTGCCGTCCAGCGCCAGCGCCGCGCCCCCCAGCGCGCCGCGCAGCGCGATCCGGGTCGGGCCGGCCGCGTCGCGCTGCTCGACGTTCGCCGAGGCCAGGCTCAGCCCATCGCGCAGCGCCCCGAAGTCGGACGCCCCGGCGGTGAGCGACAGCGCCGAGACCGCCGGCGGCCCGCCCGGGGCTGCGCCCACCCGGCCGTCCAGGCGCAGGCCGCGCACCGGCGGCAGCCTGGCGTGCGGGAACAGCGGGTTCAGCGCCGCGAGGTCGGCCACCGCGCAGCGCAGCGCGAAATCGTAGCCGCCGTCGCGCGTCACCCCGCCCTTCGCCTGCAGCCTGTCGCCGCCCGGCGTGGACAGCGTCACGTCGACCGGCCAGGGCGCGTCCGAGGCCGGGGCGCCGCCGCCCGCGTCGGCGGCGGTCCTGGGCGGGCGGGTGCCCTCCGGCGTGGCGATCGCCGCCAGCGTGCCGGTGTCGGCCTCCAGCGCGAACGGCGCCCCGTCATGCGCCAGGCTGGCGCTCACGTGCAGCGTGGCCGCGCCCTCCGTCGCCAGCAGCGACACCAGGGACAGCGTGGCGGCGCCGGCCCAGGTGACGCGGCCGTCGGTGATGCGGATCGCGCGCACGTCGAGCGGGCGCGCCCGGCGCGCCCGCTCCGGCGCGTCCGGCCCCGGCCCGGCGGTCGCCGCCGCCCCCTGGGCCGGACCTTGTGCTTCCTGGGGCGTGAACACCCAGTTCGGGCCGGAGGCGGTGCGCTCCAGCAGCAGGTCCGGGCCGTCCAGCACCAGGCTCGACACCTCGATCCGCCCGGCCAGCAGCGCCGTCAGCGAGAACCGCGCCACCAGCCTGCGCGCCGTCACCATCTGCGGCCGCGAGCCGCCCGCGAGGTTGGCCAGCGCCACGCCCTCCGCCGCGAAGCCCGGCTGCGGCAGCAGGGCCAGGCGCAGCGGGCCGTCGAGCGACAGCGCCCGGCCGGTGGCGCGCAGCACCGCCGCCTCCACCCGCGGCTTGAGGCTCTCCGGGTCCAGGCTGCGCCACGCCACCACGGCTCCGGCCCCGGCCACGACCAGGACCGTCGCCACGGCGAGGGCCGCGATCCGCACCGTTCGTCGCATGGCGGGCTCCTTCGTCAGGCGTTTCGGGTGCGGCACGGCAGG
>CAXSES010000439.1:0-2855 GCA_964236225.1 uncultured Acetobacteraceae bacterium | reverse complement strand
AGCCGCCCCTGGACCCGGCTTTACTTAAAGGGAGGCGGTCCAGGGGACCTTCCCCTGGCGGGGTTTGGGGCAGAGCCCCAACCTTGCTTGCTCCCCGACCCCCCAAAAAACCGTTGGCATGACAGTCGCCGCGGCTACGCGTTCGTCGCAGGATCGACCAGCCCTGCGCGCTGCGGCGGACGCCGGGACAGGATCGGCGTCTCCAGGAACCTGTAGCTGACCCAGGAGACGCAGAACGCAAGAACCGGCGCCGCCGCGACGGCGAGGCCACGGCTGACCTGGCCACGCCAGTACCCCAGAACCACAAGCTGGATGAGGGTCATGTGGGTCAGGTAGATCACGTAAGACTGGTTGCTCAGCATCCTGACAAGGCCGGCGATCGGCCCGCCCGCGGACTTCCACCGCACCGCCGCCACGATGCAGAAGGCGACGCCCGTGGATGTGACCGGCGTGAACAGGTTATGGACGTAGAAGATCGGCAGGTGGAAGACGTTCGCCGAGGCCGTGGCCCAGCCGACCAGCACGAGCGAGACGCCGGTCACCAGGAAGAGCGGCCACCAGCGCGCCGCGTTCGCCAGCCCGCCGAGCCTTGCCAGCGCCACCCCGTACGCTATGGCGTCAAGCCTGTAGGCCACGACCTGATGAACTGAGTGGAACCACCCGTCATCAGCCCCGTACAGGATGCGAAAGAACACGGGAAGCACGAGAAACACCACCAGGGGCACGTCCCTCGCCGCCTTGCCGGACGAGAGCATCGCGGAGGCGACCACGGCTACGCTGAACAGCAGGTAGAACCATTCCTCGATCGACAGCGACCAGGACACGTTGAACCAGTCATCCTCCGGAAAGCTGGCGACGAGGTTCTGGGTGAGCGTCGCGTAACGCGAGACATGGCCGATCAGGAAATGGTCGGGCGGCCACAGCAGGACCATCAGCAGCAGCACGACGTAGTAGGCCGGCAGGGTCCTCATCCATCGGCGCACCATGAACGTGAGCCAGTCCCGCCAGCCTGGACCGGTGCTGGCGATGCGAAGCAGGATGGACCCGATCAGGAAGCCGCTCAGGACGAAGAATACCTCGACCCCCATGACGCCGGAATAGGCGAACCAGTTGGGTATGGCGAACCCGAACATGCCCGCGTCTATCCACGAGGCATGGGCGATGAACACCATCATCATGGCCGTGACGCGAACCAGATCCAGGCCGAAGTTCCTGTGAGCGCCGCGAGAATCTGCACTGATCGACGCAGGCCTGTAACGCGGCATGAACCCTCGTGAACTGCCCCTGATCGCAGGGAATGCTCCCCACAGGGCGACAGGAAAATCCGCCCCTCAACGCAGACCCCGCGATCGACCTTCCTGGGGAGGACATCGGCCTTGGGCAGGATGTCGGCCTGGGCAGGATGTCGGCGTCCTGCCATGGCTCGGCTCCCCGTCCTGCGATCCGGACGGCCGCCCCGCGTGCGGGCTGCCCGCCGCGTGGGCACGAGGCCAGGGGAACGCCGGTGCGGGCCTGCGACCCTGTCGCCCGAATCACCCCCGTGATAGGGTGACTCCGCATCCCACACAATCGGTGGGCCTATTGGATACGCCCTGATGTTGATCGACAGCCTGCGCAAGGCCTACCGTCTCGGCCAGCGCGCCCTCGTCGGCGCGGCGCGAGAGCCCGTGGACCAGGCCGATGACGCGCCTGTCCCGGGCCAAGACGCGCCTGTCCCGGATCGGGACGCGCCCGCCCCGGACCAGGCCGAGGCGCCGCCCGCGCATTCCTACGCCGCCTACGTCGAGGAGATCAGCGCCGTGCACGCCCATGGCGTGGCCCGCGACCTGCTCCACCCCGACGCGCGCCTCGAGTGCGAGGCCTTCCTGCCAGGAACCGGCGAGGTCATCGGCCACGGGCGGGCGGACCAGTTCAAGCACGGGCTGCACGCCGCCGGCCTGGGCGACGGCAGCAACGCCTTCTGGCTGCGCTTCGACCGCACGCTCGACGAGCGGGAGCGCGCGACCGTCAGGCTGCGCGTCCGCGGCGACGGCCACGAGATCTTCGTGCCGCCGTCCCACAAGACGACCCACGAGCCGATCCTGCACGTGGCGATGGACATCGTCGACAACTGCAACCTCCGCTGCCCGTTCTGCCTCTACGACTACTCGGACACCAGGACCACGCACCTCATGGAGCGCGACACCCTCCTGGCCGCGCTCAGGTTCCTGCCGCTCACCCGCGACGGCGAGTTCTGGTTCTCGTGCCTGCACGAGCCGGCGCTGCACCCGGACCTGCGCGGCTTCATCGACGCCGTGCCCCCCGAACTGCGGCGCAAGGTCTTCTTCACCACCAACATCGCCAAGCGCATGCCGCAGGAGTATTTCGACTGGCTCGCCGCCAGCGGCATCGACCACATCAACGTCTCGATCGAGTCGCGCACGCCGGCCATCTACGAGAAGATGCGCAAGGGCGCGCGCTTCCGCATCTTCCAGGAGAACTGGGACCGGCTGATGGTCTCCCTGGAGCGCACCGCGAACCCGATCAAGATCCGCTACATCGCCATGGCCTACAAATCCAACCTCCGCGAGCTGCCCGACCTCGCCCGCCACCTCCTGGAGGAGCGGCACGCCACCCAGGTGGAAATCCGCTACACCTACGACGTCCCGTTCATACCGGGGCCGTTCAGGGAGTCGGAGTTCCTCGACGCCGCTGACTGGGCCTGGCTGGCCGACCAGTGCTCCGGCTTCTCGCCCCACCAGCTCGCCCTCCTCCAGCCGCCCCCTTCCGACCTGCCCGCCCCCGACCTGCCCCCATCCGACCCGCCCGCCCCCAACCTGCACGCCCCCGACCTGCACGCCCCCGACCTGCCCGCC
>CAXSES010000438.1:0-2856 GCA_964236225.1 uncultured Acetobacteraceae bacterium | reverse complement strand
TCCAGGGGCGGCTCGCCCCTGGCGGGTCTGGGCAGAGCCCAGCCTTGCTTTCCTGATGCCCGTCGCACTCGGCCGCTGGCGTTCGCCGCCTAGAGTCCCTCGACGAAGCTCTCGTAGGCCGCGTCGTCGAGCAGCGCGTCGAACTCCTCGTCCTGGTCCTCGATCTCCATGCGGAACAGCCAGGCCTCGCCTTCCGCGTCGCGGTTGATCAGCCCTGGCTCGTCGACCACCATCTCGTTCAGCTCTGAGACGGAGCCCTCCAGGGGGCTGAAGATGTCCACCGGGCCGCCGGCGCCCTCGACGACGGCGCAGGCCTCGCCCTCGACCAGCTCGCGGTGCAGCTCGGGCAGCTCGACGAAGCCGGCCTCGCCGAGCGTGTCCTGGCCGTGTTCGGTGAGGCCGATGGTGATCGTTCCGTCGTCCTCCAGGCGGACCCAGAGATGCTCGCGCGTGTATCGTGTCTCTGCCATGTCCGGCCCTCCGCTTCAGGGTCGCGCCCGCGACCAGGTTCGCACCGGCCTCAACGCGGGCCGCGCGCCCGGTTCGCCGCGAGCTCGTCCGGGGTGAGCTGGAAGCCGACGGTGATCCTGTAGGAGGCGCCGGTGACGCCCTTCGGCAGGGGAAAGGCGAGGGAGACGGGCTCGCCCTCGACGTGCAGGCGATCGACGTTGGGCGGGAAGGCGACGTCGAGCGTCATGACCCTCTTGTCGAGGATGCGGCCGTCGCGCGACACGGCGACGAAGTAGGGCACCTGCCCGGTGCGGCCGGCGGCGGCGGGCCCGCGCCCGACGTCCATGCCGACGCGCACGGAGGCGTCGAGGGTCTTGCGATCCTCCGAGTCGCGGCAGGTGCCCTTCAGGCCGGTGATGCGCCCGTCCATGACGGTGTCGGTGACGTCCTGGCCGCGGCCGTTGGTGCGTGTGATGTCGGCGGCGTCGGACAGGATCGCGGTGGCGGGGCAGGCCGGGGCGAAGCGGTTCGGGTCGTCGGACAGGCCGCAGCCGGCGAGCGGGAGGGCGGCCAGCGCGCAGGCCGCGAGGGCGAGGGCGAGGCGCGCGGACGCGGGGGGGAGGACATCGGGCGCCAGCCGGGGTATGCAGGGCGCGTCGGGCCGCGGGAGCGCGCGGCCCGGACTGCGGAGGGCGGGACGCATGGACGGCATGGGCACTTCGAACATCCAGGGCTCCGGGTCGGGGGCGGCCGGCGGATCGGCGGCCGGCGAGCCGGCGGCCGTCGCGGCGCCGGCTGGCGCGGGCGGCATGATGCCTGCCGGCCAGGGTTCGGACAATGCGGGCGCCACGGCCCTGCCGCGGCTGCGGGTGCTGCTGGCGGGGCCGCGCGGGTTCTGCGCCGGGGTGGACCGGGCGATCCGCGTGGTGGAGGAGGCGATCCGGACCTATGGCGCGCCGGTCTACGTGCGCCACGAGATCGTGCACAACCGCACCGTGGTCGAGCAGCTCGAGACCCAGGGCGCGGTGTTCGTCGAGGAGCTGGACGAGGTGCCGGCCAACGCGCACGTCGTGTTCTCCGCGCACGGGGTTCCGAAATCGGTGCCTGCGGAGGCGCAGCGGCGCAACCTCGCCTACCTGGACGCGACCTGCCCGCTGGTGAGCAAGGTGCACCGCGAGGCGGAGCGGCACTTCGCGGGCGGCGGCGCGGAGCAGCGCCACATCCTGATGATCGGGCACGCGGGGCATCCGGAGGTGGTCGGCACGATGGGGCAGTTGCCGCCCGGCGCGGTGACTCTGGTGCAGGACGCGGGCGAGGCGCGGGTGGTGCAGCCGGCGGACCCCGCGATGCTGGCGTTCATCACGCAGACCACCCTGTCCGTGGACGACACTGCGGAGATCGTCGAGGTGCTGCGCACGCGCTTCCCCCTGATCGAGGGGCCGAAGCGAGAGGACATCTGCTACGCGACGACCAACCGGCAGCAGGCGGTCAAGGCGGTGGCGCCCGGTTGCGACCTGGTGATCGTGATCGGCTCGCCGAACTCGTCGAACTCGCAGCGGCTGCGCGAGGTCGCGGAGCGGTCCGGCGCGGGGCGCGCGGTGCTGGTGCCCCGGGTGCGCGAGATGGACTGGTCGATCCTGGACGGGGTGGGCACGCTGGGGATCACGGCGGGGGCATCGGCGCCGGAGACCCTGGTGCAGGAGATGCTGAGCGCGCTGGCGGGGCGGTGGACGCTGGAGATCGAGGAGCGGCGCGTGGTCGAGGAGCACGTGACGTTCCGCCTGCCCGCGCCGCTGGCCTGAGCGGCGGGGCGGCGGGCGCGCGATGGCGGTCTACACCGAGGTGTCGGACGTGGCGCTGACGCGGTTCCTGGGCGACTACGCGATCGGCGGGCTGGTGGCGTTCCGCGGCATCGCGGAGGGGGTGGAGAACTCGAACTTCTCGCTCCGCACCACGGAGGGGGACTTCATCCTCACGCTCTACGAGAGGCGGGTGGAGCCGGCGGAGCTGCCCTGGTTCCTGGGGCTGATGGAGCATCTGGCGGAGCAGGGGATCGCCTGCCCGCTGCCGGTGCGCGCGCGCGACGGCGCGGCGCTGCGCATGCTGTGCGGGCGTCACGCGGCGGTCACGACGTTCCTGCCGGGGATCTGGCCGCGCGAGGTGGAGGCCAGGCATTGCGGGCCGCTGGGCATGGCGCTGGCGGGGCTGCACCGCGCGGGGCGGGGCTACGCGCCGCGGCGGTCGAACGCGCTGGGGCCGGCGGCGTGGGGGCCGCTGCTGGAGCGCTGCCGGGCGCGGGCGGACGAGGTGCGGCCGGGGCTGGCGACGGAGCTGGACCTGGCGGTGGCGCGGGTGCTGGCGGAGTGGCCGGGAGATGGCGGGATCGCGGGCGTCGGGGAGGCGGGC
>CAXSES010000437.1:0-2859 GCA_964236225.1 uncultured Acetobacteraceae bacterium | reverse complement strand
GCGATGGCATCGGGGATGGCACCCGAACAACCGGCAGCGACGCCGGCCGAAGCGGAACCCGCCAACCGCCAACCTGCGGCGCGGCCGGCTTCGGCCGTGGCGGCGCTCCAGGCGGGCACGACCTGTCCTGTCGCCAGACCGTGGGCCGCCCGCTCACACTCCGCAGCATGATCCCCGCCGCCATGCCGCGCGCCGCCCTCGTCACCGGCGGCGCCCGTCGCCTCGGCCGCGCCCTCGCCCTCGCCCTCGCCGGAGCCGGCTTCGACGTCGCCCTTCACTACCGCGCCAGCCGCGACGAGGCCGAAGCCACCGCACGCGACATCGAGGCCCTGGGGCGGACCGCGCACCTCCTCCAGGCCGACCTCGCCGACGAGGCCCAGGTCGTTCCCCTGGTCGGCCGCGCCGCCGCCGCCCTCGGGCCGCTCGGCCTCCTCGTCAACAACGCCAGCCACTTCGTGCGCGACGAGTGGCACGACGCCACGCGGGGCGGCTGGGACGCCCATGTCGAGCCGAACCTGCGCGCGCCCTTCGTGCTCAGCCAGGAATTCGCCCGCGCCCTGCCGCCCGCGGCGCAGGGCATGGTGCTCAACCTCGCGGACCAGCGCGTCTGGTCGCTGACCCCGCACTTCGTGTCCTACACCGTGTCCAAGGCCGGCCTGTGGGCCCTGACCCAGTCGCTCGCGCTCGCGCTCGCGCCGCGCATCCGGGTCAACGCCATCGGCCCCGGCCCGACCCTGCCCAGCGACCGCCAAACTCCTGAGCAGTTCGCCCGCCAGTGCGCCTCCGTCCCGCTCGGCCACGGCACCAGCCCGGACGAGGTGGCGCGCGCCGCCCTCGCCCTGCTGTCCCTGCCTTCCGTGACCGGCCAGATGCTGGCGCTCGACGGCGGCCAGCACCTGCAATGGCACCCCGCGCCGCCCCATGGCGGGCCGCCGGAGGACTGACCCGCACCGCCTGGAGGAAGGAAGCAAGGTTGAGGCTCTGCCTCAAACTCCGCCAAAGGCTCGCCTTTGGAATCCACTACTTAAAAGAAGCCGGTCCAGGGGGGGCTCCCCCCTGGCGGGTCTGGGCAGAGCCCAGCCTTGCTTGCTGACGCCCTGTCGCTGGCACCGGACTTGCAGATATCGCCCCGTTTCCGAAGCGGCACACCAACCCGGCAGGACGCCCCTATGCACCATGTGAGATGGCTGGCCCTGCTGCCCTTCGCCGGCATGCTGGGTGGCGCGTTCGTCCTGAACCGCACCACCCCCATGATCCTCGGCATGCCGCTGCTGCTGGCCTGGCTGGTGCTGTGCGTGGTGCTCACCTCGGCGATCATGGCGGTGATCTACCTGTGCGACCCGGCGAACCGCGCGGCCACGCCCCGCCAGGAAGGGGGGCCACGCCCGTGAACGCCGCGTTGCCGATCATCGCGGCCTCCGTCGTGATCGCCCTCGCGCTCGGGCTGCGCGCCCGCTCCGGCCAGGAGATGAGCCTGGAGCAGTGGGCCGTCGGCGGCCGCGGCTTCGGCACCGCGCTCGTGTTCCTGCTGATGGCCGGCGAGATCTACACGACCTTCACCTTCCTCGGCGGCAGCGGCTGGGCGTACGGCAAGGGCGGCCCCGCCTACTACATCCTGTGCTACTCGACGCTCGCCTACGTCATCTCCTACTGGATGCTGCCGCCGATCTGGCGCTTCGCCACAGAGCACCGCCTCTACTCGCAGCCCGACTTCTTCGCCCGCAAGTACAACAGCCCCGCGCTCGGCGTGGTCGTGGCGATCGTCGGCGTCGTCGCCCTGGTCCCCTACATGGTGCTCCAGCTCAAGGGCCTCGGCATCATCGTCGCCACCGCGTCGTATGGCACCATCCCGTCCACGGCGGCGGTGTGGATCGGCGTGGCGGTGGTCACGCTCTACGTCACCGTCTCCGGCGTGCGCGGCTCCGCCTGGACCTCCGTGCTCAAGGACGCGATGATCCTGGGCGTCGTGGTGTTCCTCGGCACCTGGCTGCCGCTGCACTACTACGGCGGCATTGGCGCGATGTTCGCCGCCATCGACGCCGCCCACCCCGGCTTCCTCGCGCTGCCGGAGCACGGCCAGAGCCCGGCCTGGTTCGGCTCCACCGTGCTGCTCACCGCGTTCGGCTTCTACATGTGGCCGCACACCTTCGCCTCGCTCTACACAGCGCGCGAGGAAGGCGTGTTCCGCCGCAACGCCGTGATCCTGCCGATCTACCAGCTCATCAACCTGTTCGTGTTCTTCGTGGGCTTCGCCGCCATCCTCCAGGTCCCGGGCCTGACCGGCGGCGCCGTGGATCTGTCGCTGTTCCGCGTCACCCTCCAGTCCTTCCCGCCCTGGTTCGTCGGCGTGGTCGGCGCCACCGGCGTGCTGACCGCGCTGGTGCCAGGCTCGATGATCCTGATGGCCGGCGCCACGGTGATCGCCAACAACCTGTACCGCCCGGCACGGCGCACCGCCAGCGAGGCCGAGGTGTCGCGCGTGGCCAAGCTGATGGTCCCGGTGCTCGCCCTGGTCTGCGTCTACGTCACGCTGAACGCCGGCGACACCATCGTCTCCCTGCTGCTCATCGGCTACGCCTTCGTCACCCAGCTCTTCCCCGCCCTGATCCTCAGCCTCGCGCCGCGCAACCCCGCCACCGCCGAGGGCGCCATCGCCGGCATCGTCACAGGCGTCGCCACCGTCGCCGTGATGACGGCCTATCGCCTCACCCTGCCCGGCCTGTTCCCCGCGCTGCCCGGCGTGATCCAGGACCTCAACGTCGGCATCGTCGCCATGGCGCTCAACGTCGCCGTCCTCGCCGGCGTCAGCGCCCTGACACCGGCGCGGGCACCGGCCCTGCAGGGACGCTGAGGCGGCGC
>CAXSES010000436.1:0-2869 GCA_964236225.1 uncultured Acetobacteraceae bacterium | reverse complement strand
CTCGCCCCCGGCCGGCGCCAGCATCTGCGCGAGCGGCAGCTCGAAGAACAGCCGGGAGAACGAGATCGACCACGCCCAGGCCAGCGGCTGCGCCAGCGGCGGCAGCCGGATGCGCTCGATCCGCACCGCCAGCCCCACCCCGTGCGCGCGCGCGGCGTCCTCGCCCGCCCCGCCCGTGGCCCGCAGCGGCGCGCGCAGGAACAGCGCCAGCACCGGGAGCTGCGTCGCCACCTCGGCCAGCAGCAGCGCCAGGGGCGTGCCGCACAGCGGCAGCGGCGGCCCGTTGAACGCGATGATCACCGCGGCGCCCAGCACCACCCCAGGCACCGCCATGTTCGCCAGCGGCAGCCACGCCAGCGCCGCCGCGAGGCGGCCCGACGGCGGGCGCGCCACCAGCGCGCAGGCCAGCCCCAGCGCCAGCACCGACGCCGCGAAGCCGTACAGCACGGAGGCGAGCAGCGCGTGCAGCGCCCCCGCCGGCAGCGCCGCGGGCTCCGGCGACAGCAGCCCCGCGCACAGCGCCAGCAGCGGCACGCCGCAGCCCAGCCCCGCCAGCAGCAGCGCCGCGGCCCCCCCGGCGGCGCGCTCCGGCCACGACGCCGGGCGCCGCGGCGCCGCGACGCCGCGCGCGGGGGGCGGCGGCGCCGACGCGGGCAGCACCAGCCGCGCCGCCGTCGGCAGCAGCGCCAGCAGCACCATCAGGTCGCCGGCCATGGCCGCGCGCGCCCACGACACCGGCCAGTTCGCCAGGCTGGCGTAGATCTCCGTCGCCAGCAGCGGCAGGCGCAGCCTGGCCCCGAGCGTCGCCGCCAGCCCGTATTCCTGGATCGTCTCCACGAACACCAGCAGGAAGGCCGCCGCGGCGAACGGCAGCACCGGCCGCAGCGCGGGCAGCGCGCGCCGCAGCGCGCCGCGCACATGCACGCGCATGGCGTCCTCGATCCCCGCGGGGCGCAGGCTCCAGCCCGCGCGCGCGGCCAGCACCGCGACCGGCAGGGCCTTCAGCGCCGACAGCCCCACCAGCCCCGGCCAGCCGAGCAGGGCGTCGCGCAGCCACGGCAGGGCGCGCAGCGCCGGCTGCGCGAGCACGATCTGCCATCCCGCCGCCGCGAGGTAGCCCGGCAGCAGGAACAGCAGCCACAGCGCCACGTTCAGCGTCCGGCGGCCACGCCAGCAGCGGCGCTCCAGCATCAGCCCGAGCCACAGCGCCGGCGGCACCGCGCACGACGCCGTCAGCAGCCCGAGCCGCACCGAGTTCAGCAGCGCCGGGCCGAGGCCCGGGGCCGCGCCCGCGGGCGCGGCGAAGGCGGGCGCGAGCCCCGGCAGCACCGGCAGCAGCAGGAAGCGCAGCAGCGCGCAACTGACCAGCAGCGCCAGCAGCCCGGGCAGCAGCGCCACCGCCCGGGCCAGCGCGGCGGCCGGCGCAACGGCGCCCGGGCCGCGCCAGCGAGGCCGGACGGCGGGAACGGGGAGCGGCAGGGTCCGGCTCCGGCTCGCGCTCATGCCGGCGGCTCCATGGGGCAGCCTGGAAGCAAGCAAGGCTGGGCTCTCCCTCCGCTGCCCATTCCAACAGCCCAAGCGGGCTGTCGGAACCTTTGGGCAGCTACGCCCAGACCCGCCAGGGGCGAGCCGCCCCTGGCCCGGCTTTTCTTAAGTAGCGGATTCCAAAGGCGAGCCTTTGGCGGGGTCCAGGGGCAGAGCCCCTGGCCTTCCTTGCTGGGCCGGTCACAGCCGGTGACCTGTGGAGCCGCCGGCGTCACGGGGCGATCTCGCGCCGAAACCAGCCGATCTCCTCGCCCTGGCGCGCGCCCCACGCCGCGGCGTCCGGGTGCACCAGAGACAGCGCGGCGAGCGGCGGCAGCGCCGCGGGCGCCGCCACGCCGGCGATTGGCGGCCAGGCCAGCCCCTCCGCGGTCGATTGCAGCGTCAGGCGCTGGCCCTCGGCGCTCAGCAGGAAGCGGATGAACCGCCCCGCCAGCGCCCGGGCCGCCGGGCTGGCGCCGGCGCTCACGGCGACCACCTCCGGCATCAGCCCGGCCGGACGCGGCACGGTGACGCGCAGCCCCGGGTCGCGCCCGGCCAGCGTGTAGGCCGACTCGCTCGGCAGCACCGCGAGCGCCACGTCGCCCGCCGCCATCCGGCCCAGCAGCAGCGGGCTGGTGGCCGCCACGCCAAGGCCCGTGCCGCGCAGGGTGCGCAGCAGCGCGTGGCCCGCCTCGGCGCCGCCCACCGCCTCCATCATCGCCGACAGCACGGGGTAGGCGGTGCCGGAGGCCACCGGGCTGACCAGCCCGACCCCGCCCGCGTAGCCCGGCAGCGCCGCCCAGGACGGCGAGGGCGCGGCCGCCGCGACGCGCGTGAGGAACACCCCGGCGAGCGTCAGCCCGGTCGGCAGCCAGGCGCCGTCCCCGGGCAGCAGGCCGCGCGCCGCCGCGGTCCAGTCGGGCGCGTCGCCGTCGAGCGGCGCCGGCCGCGCCAGCAGCCCCGCCTGGTCCAGCGCCGCCATCGCCGCGTCGCCCACGAACCACGCCACGGTCCAGCGCGGCCGCGCGCCCTCGGCGTAGATGCGCGCCTGGAGCGGGCCGCCGCCCATGTTGACGTAGGTGACGCGGACCCCGGCCTCGGCCTCGAAGCGCGGGATCAGCGAGCCGGGCGGCCCCATCGCGGAATAGACCACCAGCGAGTCGCCGCCGGCCGGCCACAGCGCCGCCACCGCGGCCACCACCAGGAGCGGCAGCGCCGCCGCGAGCACGCGCGCCGGCGTCAACGCACGCCAGCAGGAAAGGCCAGGGCTCTGCCCTGGACCCGCCAGGAGCGAGCCGCCCCTGGACCCGGCGCACCTTAAGGGAAGCCGGTCCAGGGGGGCTCC
>CAXSES010000435.1:0-2915 GCA_964236225.1 uncultured Acetobacteraceae bacterium | reverse complement strand
TTGGCGGAGTTTGAGGCAGAGCCTCAACCTTGCTTGCTTCACCGGTCGCTCCAAAGGGCCCTCGCCTTCACTCTGGCTGGCTCCTCGCCCACTCGAACGTCTTCTCCTGCTGCTCGCGCACGAAGGCCTGCAGCGCCTCGGGCTCCACCTCCTCGTCGAGGTACTCGTGCGCCACCGCCGCCTTCATGAACTCCTCGAGCGCGGCGGTATCCATCTCGCCGGACGCCACGTTCTTCTTGTTCACCACCACCGCGGTGATCATCGGCCACCCCTTGGCCTTGGCATACTCGACCAGGCGCAGCAGGTGCGCGCTGAGCTGGTTGTGCAGCTTGCTCACCGTGCCGCCCGTGCGCACCGCCACGTCGTCGTACGACAGGCACACGCCGTCGCGCGCCGACTGGCGGATCGCCTCCAGCGTCCTGTCGAAATCCAGCGTCTTGCCATACAGCGCCTCGCGCCGCTGCATGGCCTCCAGGAACACCGGGTGCTTCGTCAGCCCCTTGCGCCGGTAGTTGTCGAGCAGGTTGTCCAGCTCGATCTTGGTCTTGTTGGTCAGGTCGATGGGTCTCACGCAACTGCTCCCAGCACCGGCAGGGTCATGGCCCCGGCGGCACGCTCGATGGCCGCGCCAACCGCGAACATCGTCTCCTCGTCGAAGGGCCGCCCGATCACCTGCAACCCGAGCGGCAGCCCCTCGGCGTCCAGGCCCGCCGGCACCGACATCGCCGGCACGCCTGCCATGCTCGCAGGCACGGTGAACACGTCGTTCAGGTACATCGTGATCGGATCATCCATGTTCGCCCCCTGCGCGAACGCCGCCGACGGCGCCGTCGGCGTCACCAGCGCGTCCACGCGCGCGAACACGTCCGTGAAGTCGCGCAGGATCAGCGCCCGCACCTTCTGCGCCCGCAGGTAGTAGGCGTCGTAGTAGCCCGCCGACAGCACGTACGTCCCGATCAGGATGCGGCGCTTCACCTCCTCGCCGAACCCCTCCGCGCGCGTGGCCTCGTACACTTCCGTGAGATCGTGCCCCGCCGCCCTGCGCCCGAACCGCACCCCGTCGTAGCGCGCGAGGTTCGACGACGCCTCCGCCGGCGCCACGATGTAGTACGTCGCCAGCCCATAGCGCGTGTGCGGCAGCGAGACGTCGACGACCTCCGCCCCCGCCTCGCGCAGCCACGCCAGCCCCTGCCGCCACAGCGCCTCGATCGCCTCCGGCATCCCGTCCATCCGGTACTCGCGCGGCACCCCGATGCGCAGCCCGCGCACGCCCCTCGCGCACGCCGCGGCAAAATCCGGCACCGCCCGGTCCACGCTGGTGCTGTCGCGCGGGTCGAAGCCGGCCATCGAGCCCAGCAGGATCGCGCAGTCCTCGACCGTGCGCGCCACCGGCCCCGCCTGGTCCAGCGACGACGCGAACGCCACGATCCCGAACCGCGAGCACCGCCCGTACGTCGGCTTGACCCCCGCGATCCCGCAGAAGCTCGCCGGCTGGCGGATCGAGCCGCCCGTGTCAGTCGCCGTCGCCCCCAGCGCCATGCGCGCCGCCACCGCCGCCGCCGACCCGCCCGACGATCCCCCCGGCACCAGCGCCTGGTTGCTGCTCTTGCCCCGCCACGGATTCTCCACCGCGCCGTACGCCGACGTCATGTTCGACGACCCCATCGCGAATTCGTCGAGGTTGGTCTTGCCCAGGAACACCGCCCCGTCGCGCAGCAGGTTCGCCGTCACCGTGCTCTCATACGGCGGCACGAACGACTCGAGCATCAGGCTCCCCGCCGTGGTCCGCACCCCCTCCGTGCAGAACAGATCCTTGATCGCGATCGGCAGCCCCGCCAGTGGCCCCGCCGTGCCCGCCGCCAGCGCCGCGTCCGCCGCCTCCGCCTGCCGCATCGCGGCCTCCGACGTCACCGTGATGAACGCGTTGAGCCGCGGGTTGTGCGCCTCGACCGCGTCGACGTGTGCCGCCACTAGCTCGCGCGCCGAGAACCGCCTCGCCCGCAGCCCGTCCCGCGCGCCCGCCAGCGTCAGCCCGGTCAGGCTCACTCCACCACCTTCGGCACGGTGAAGAACCCGCCCTCGGCCCCCGTCGCGTTCGCCAGCACCCGCTCCGCATACCCGCCATCCGTGACCAAATCCGCGCGCAGCCGCAGCGCCGTCGGCACCACCCCGGCCAGCGGCTCCACTCCCGCGACATCCACCTCGTCGAGCTGCTCGATCCAGCCCAGGATGGAGCCCAGCTCCGCGCCGAGCCGCGCCACCTCGGCGTCCGTCACCCGGATGCGCGACAGTCGCGCGATGCGACGGATCGTCGCGTCGTCCAGCGTATGCGTCATGGCGGCGGGCAAACTCCTGGCGGCAGGCCGAACCCCGGACCATAACCCCCGCCATGCCCCTGTTCAACCTGACCGAACTGCGCGCTGGCCTGCCCCGCGACAGCCGCGTCCTCGGCATCGACCCCGGCGCCCGCACCCTCGGCCTGGCCCTCTCCGACGTCTCCCTGATGCTCGCCAGCCCCTACGCCCAGATCGCGCGCGCCAAGCTCTCCGCCAACGCCCGCGAGATCGCCGCCCTCGCGCGGCGCGAAGGCGCGGGCGCGCTCGTCGTCGGCCTCCCCCTCTCGCTCGACGGCAGCTTCGGCCCCGCCGCCCAGGCCGCCCGCGACTGGACCCGCGACCTCTCCGCGCTCACCGGCCTGCCCGCCGCCCTCTGGGACGAGCGCCTGTCGTCCAGCGCCGTCAACCGCTTCCTGATCGGCGAGGCCGACATGACCCGCAAGCGCCGCGCCGCCGTCGTGGACCAGATGGCGGCGGCCTACATGCTGCAAGGCGCGCTGGATGCCAGCGCGCCGGCAAGCAAGGAAGGCCAGGGCTCTGCCCTGGACCCGCTGGGGGCCGCGCCCCCAGACCCGCATC
>CAXSES010000434.1:0-2917 GCA_964236225.1 uncultured Acetobacteraceae bacterium | reverse complement strand
AGAGCCCAGCCTTGCTTGCCTTGGGGCCTGGCCAGCCGAGCCGGAGGACCGCACGTGCCCCAGGACAGCCCGCGATGACCGGCGAGCCGGCGGTGCAGCCGCTGCAGGCCGTCGCCACAGGCGGGGGCGCGCCGCGCCACGTGGCGATCATCATGGACGGCAACGGGCGCTGGGCGGCGGCGCGCGGGCTGCCCCGGGTGGCGGGGCACCGCGCGGGCGCGCAGGCGGTGCGGCGCGCTGTGGGCTCGGCGATCCGCAACGGGGTGGAGTGGCTGACGCTGTATGCGTTCTCGTCGGAGAACTGGCGGCGACCGGAGGCGGAGGTGAGCGACCTGACCGGGCTGTTGCGGCACTACCTGCGTCACGAGGTCGCGGAGTTGCACGCCGAGGGGGTGCGGCTGCGGGTGATCGGCGAGCGGCAGCGCTTCGACGACGACCTTCGCCATGAGCTGACCCGGGCGGAGCGGCTGACGGTGGGCAACGCGCGGCTGAACCTGACGATGGCGCTGTCGTATGGCGGGCGCTCGGAGCTGGTGGCGGCGGCGCGCGCGATCGCGCAGGCGGTGCGTGACGGCCGGCTCGATCCGGAGGGCGTCGACGAGGCGGTGGTGGAGCGGTTCCTGTTCACCGCGGGGATGCCGGACCCCGACCTGGTGATCCGCACCAGCGGGGAGCGGCGGCTGTCGAACTTCCTGCTGTGGCAGTCGGCGTATGCGGAGCTGGCGTTCCCGGACGTGATGTGGCCGGATTTCTCCGAGGCGCACTTCGCCGGCGCGCTGGCGGAGTTCGGGCGGCGCGAGCGGCGCTTCGGGGCGCGCCCTGGCTGAGCCGGCGCCCGAGGCGACGCCGCCGCGGGCCGGGCAGCCCGGTCCGGGGGACGGGGCGGGGGCCTCGGCGCGCGGCCGCCGTCCGGCGGGGGAGCTGCGGCTGCGGGTGATGTCGGCGGCGGTGCTGGCGCCGCTTGGGCTGGCGTGCATCTGGGTCGGGGGCGCGGCCTGGGTGGCGGTCGTGCTGCTGGCGGCGGCGGGGCTGGCGTGGGAGTGGGTCGCGCTGTGCCGCATGTCGCCGAAACGCTGGCCGGGCGCGGGCGTGCTCGCGGCGCTGGTGGTGGCGCTGCTGGTGGTGGCGACGTCGCGGGGGCCGGGGCCTGTGGGCGGGGACGGGTTCGCGTCGGCGGTGGCGCTGCTGGTGCTGGCCGGGGCGGCGCTAGCGCTGGGGCTCGCGCCGGGCGGGCGGGCGGCGGCGGCGGGCGGGGCGGCGTATCTCGGGGTGGCGGTGCTGTCGCTGCTGTGGCTGCGCGCCGACCCGGTGGCGGGGCGGGCCAACCTGGTGTTCGTGATGCTGCTGGTGTGGGCGAGCGACATAGGGGCGTATTTCGCGGGGCGGGCAATGGGCGGGCCGAAGCTGGCGCCACGCATCTCGCCTGGCAAGACCTGGTCGGGCTCGGCGGGCGGGGTGCTGGCTGCGGCGCTGACCGGGCTGACGGTGGCGTGGGCGTTCGAGGCGGGCGTAAGCGCGGGCGTGGTGGTGCTGGCGCGGGCGGCGGTCGTGGCGGCGGTGCTGGCGGCGGTGTCGCAGCTCGGCGACCTGGGCGAGAGCGCGGTCAAGCGCCGGTTCGGGCAGAAGGATTCGGGGCGGCTGATCCCGGGCCATGGCGGGCTGCTGGACCGGCTGGACGGCGTGCTGGCGGCGGCCGTTGTGGCGGCGCTGCTGGCGCTGGACGCGGGACGGGGGATGGCCTTGTGGCGATGACGGATGCGGACGGGCCTGGGCGGGGCGCGAGGTTGCCTAGCCGGGACGACGGCGCAGGGCGGGTGCGCACCGTGAGCGTGCTGGGCAGCACCGGCAGCATCGGGCGCAGCACCCTGGACCTGCTGGCGGCGAACCGAGAGGCGTTCCGGGTGCGGGCGCTGGTGGGCAACCGCAACGTGGCGCTGCTGGCGGAGCAGGCGCGGGCGAGCGGCGCGGAGCTGGCGGTGTGCTGCGATCCGGCGGGTTTTTCCGAGTTGTCGTCGCGGCTGGCGGGCAGCGGGGTCGAGGCGGCGTGCGGGGCGCAGGCGGTGGTGGATGCGGCGGCCCTGGCCGCGGACTGGACCATGGCGGCGATCACCGGGGCGGCGGGTCTGCCCCCGACGCTGGCGGCGATCCGGCGCGGGGGCGTGGTGGCGCTGGCCAACAAGGAGGCGCTGGTCTGCGCCGGCGAGGTGATGCTGCGCGCGGTGCGCGAGGCGGGCGCCACTCTGCTGCCGGTGGACTCCGAGCACAACGCGATCTTCCA
The DNA here is from genome assembly GCA_964236225.1 of uncultured Acetobacteraceae bacterium. Classification (GTDB taxonomy): domain Bacteria; phylum Pseudomonadota; class Alphaproteobacteria; order Acetobacterales; family Acetobacteraceae; genus CAXSEF01. The sequence continues at coordinate 639 of CAXSES010000434.1, read as the reverse complement.
GGCGATGGCGGATGGCAACGCCGGTGCCGTGGAGAGCATCGTGCTCACCGCGTCGGGCGGGCCGTTCCGGCTGGCCTCGCGCGAGGAGATGGCGGTGGCCACGCCGGAGATGGCGCTGCGCCACCCGGTCTGGTCGATGGGCGCCAAGATCAGCATCGACAGTGCCACGCTGTTCAACAAGGGCCTCGAGGTGATCGAGGCGGCGCGTCTGTTCGCGATGGACGAGGGCAGGATCGAGGTGCTGGTGCATCCGCAGTCCGTGGTGCACGGGATGGTGCGCTACGCCGATGGCAGCGTGCTGGCGCAGATGGGCAGCCCGGACATGCGCATCCCGATCGCGCACTGCCTGGCGTGGCCCGGGCGGATCGCGACCAGCTCGCCGCGGCTGGATTTCGCCGCCGTGGGGCGGCTGGAGTTCGCGGAGCCAGATCCGGCGCGGTTCCCGGCGCTGCGGCTGGCGCGAGAGGCGCTGCGGGCGGGGCAGGGGGCGGCGGCGGTGCTGTCGGCGGCCAACGAGGTCGCGGTCGAGGCGTTCCTGGCGCGGCGCATCGGGTTCCTCGACATCGCGGCGGTGGTGGAGGCGGTGATGGGACGGCTGGCGGCGCCGCCGGCCGAGACGCTGGAGGCGGTGCTGGAGGC
>CAXSES010000433.1:0-2929 GCA_964236225.1 uncultured Acetobacteraceae bacterium | reverse complement strand
CCCCCTGGCGGGTCTGGGCAGAGCCCAGCCTTGCCTGCCTGAACGCCCGTCGCATTCGGTCGCCGGTCTCAATGCACGTAGACCCGGACCTCGCGGACCGCGAGCCCCGGTTCCGCCCGTGCCGACAGCTCCACCTGCCCGATATCGGCGCCGTCCGCCACGATCGCCGCCGCCACGTCGCGCCCGCTGCCGCGCGCCGCCTCCGCCGCCGCGACCTGCTCGGCCGGGGTGCCGGTGGGCGGCACCAGCACCACCACGCTGAACAGCACGTCCGGCTTGCGCCGCCGGGCAGCGTCCACCGCGGTCGCCAGCGCGGCGCGGTACTGCGGGGCCGGAGTGTCGTAGCGCACGCTCAGCAGCGGCGGCACCGGCGCCGGCCCGGCCATCACGGGTGCTGCCGGCGGCACGGGCCGGCGGCCGGCGCTGCGGTCGAAGCTGCGCTGGTCGATCAGGTGGCAACCGGCCAGCGCGGCAAGCGGCAGCACCCGCCGCACCAGGCGCAGGATCGTGGAAGGCAAGGTCATGCGCGGCGTGGGCAGGCGGGTCGGGGACATCGGCGGACCCTTGCAGGAGCGGCCGGCGCGAGCAAGGCGCGGGAGGCAAGGCTGAGGCCCCGCCTTCGGGCACGGGCCTCGAACTCCGTCAGACGCGGCGCCCATGGACCTGCCGCCTGGAGGACGCGGCTTTCGGAGAACCCATGCGTGGCGGGGGCTGGTCGGAGCCGGGCCGTGTCTCAGTTGAAAGGCCAGGGCTCTGCCCTGGACCCGCCAGGGGCGAGCCGCCCCTGGACCCGGCGCAACTTATAGTATCGGATTCCAAAGGGGGGCCTCTGGCAGAGCCCCTGGCTTTGTTTCCCGGATTTCAGGCTCAGACACGGGCCGTCGCCGCCTTGCGTGGTCCCGGCGGCGCGTCTAAGCCAGCCTGCCGGCGGCGGCAGGAGGAGCTTACGACCGATCTCGACAGCCCCGGCGCCCAGCGGTCCCTGGCGCAGGCGCTCAGCGCCGCCGAGCCGATCACCGCCGCCCTGGCCGCGCCCGCCAGCGTGCTGTGGAGCCGCTTCCTGCGCTTCGACGCCGCCGACCCGGGCTGGCCGGACCGCGACCGCTTCGTGGTGTCAGCGGCCGAGGGCGGGCGGCTGCTGCAGGGCCTGCTCCGCCTGACCGGACAGACCGGCGAGGACGAGGTCCCCGGCTTCGGCAGCCATCCCGCGGTGGAGTCCGTGCCCGGACCGCCGGGGTTCGGCGTGGCGACCGCGGTCGGGATGGCGCTGGCCGAGCGGATGATGGCGGCGCGGTTCGGGCGCTCGCTGGTCGACCATCGCACCTGGGTGGTCGCGGGCGGTGCCGAGCTTGCCACCGGGATCAGCCTGGAGGCGGCATGCCTCGCCGGCGAGCTGCGGCTGGAGCGGCTGACGGTGCTCTGCCAAGTGGGCCCCGGCGAAGGCCCGGGCGAAGGCGACGAGCAGATGCGCCGGTTCGCCGCGCTCGGCTGGTCGGTGCGCCGGGTCGACGCGCGCGACGAGGTCGCGGTGAGCGCCGCCCTGTTCGCGGCCCTGCGCGGGCGGCGGCCGGCACTGATCGCCTGCAGCGGCGCGGCCACGGCGGGCGAGCCGGAGCGCGGGGCGGCGCGGCTGTGGCGCGAGGCCGGCCGGCGCGGGGCGGCGCCGCGTCGCGCCTGGCTGCGCCGGCTGACGCGCCACCCGAGGCGGTGCGAGTTCGAGCGCGTGCTCGCCGGCCGCCTGCCGGACGGGTGGCAAGGCGCGCTGTCGGCGCTGCGTTGCGGATTCCGCACCACGACACCAGGCACAGGAATGCCAGGCACGGGGACATCAGGCACCGGAACGGCCGGCGCGGAGCAGGATGCGTCCGGCGCGGGCGCGGCCGAAGCGGCTTGGGCGAGGCGATCCGGGCTCGGCGCCACGAACGGGGTGTGCGACCAGGTGCTGGACGCGCTGGCGACCGGGGTGCCGGAGCTGCTGGGCGGCCTGTCCGGCGACTGGCCGGAGGAGCCGCCGGGCGCCCCAGGCGCAGGCGATGGCGGCACGGACCTCGCGGGGTCCGCGGGCGGTATCGGCGACGGCGCGGCGCGGGTCAGCGCCGGGTCCTACGGTGGGCGGCACGTGCACTGGGGCGGGCGCGAGCTGGGGATGGCGGCGGCGCTGAACGGCGTGGCGCTGCATGGCGGGCTGATCCCCTCGGCGCAGGCGCCGTTCTCGGCCGGCGACGTGATGCGCCCTGCCCTGCAGCTCGCCGCGCGGATGCGCGCCCGGGTGATCCACGTGCTGACCCAGGACGACGACGCGGTGTCGCACCTGCCGGCCGGCAACCTGGCCAGCCTGCGCGCGGTGCCGGGGCTGCACGTGCTGCGTCCCGCCGACTCGGCCGAGGTCGCGGAGTGCTGCGAGCTTGCGCTGCGCCGCCATGACGGGCCGAGCCTGCTGGTGCTGTCGCGCCGTCCCGGAGTGGCGCTGCGCCCGGGCGCGGCCGCCCCGCTGTGCCGGCGCGGCGGCTACGTGCTCGACGAGCCCGAGGGGCCGCGCCACGCCACGCTGATCGCCAGCGGGCCGGAGCTGGCGGTGGCGGTGGCGGCGCGCGCCATGCTGGCGGCGCAGGGGCTCAACGTGGCGGTGGCGTCGCTGCCATGCTGGGAGTTGTTCGCGTTGCAGGACGAGGCGTACCGCGCCGCCGTGCTGGGCCACGCGCCGCGCTTCGGCGTCGAGGCGGCGCAGGGCTTCGGCTGGGAACGCTGGCTCGGGCCGGACGGGGTGTTCGTGGGACCCGAGGACGCCGCCGGGCCGACGCTGCGGCCCACGGCGGAGCGGGTGGCCGGGGCGGTGCGGCGCAGGCTGGGGCTGGGCGCAACCAGCCAGTGACGCCAGCGGCCAAATGCGTCGACCGGTTTAGCAAGCAAGGCCAGGGGCTCTGCCCCC
>CAXSES010000432.1:0-2931 GCA_964236225.1 uncultured Acetobacteraceae bacterium | reverse complement strand
GGCGAGCCTTTGGCGGAGTTTGAGGCAGAGCCTCAACCTTGCTTGCTCCCTGCCCCCGCTTGCCCGCCCCTCCTCCCCGTCCCATGATCCGACATGCCCGACACCCCCGCCCCCAGCCCCGCCGAGAGCCATCCCGGCCGCGCCCACCACGACCTTGGCGGCGTGTCGCGCTACGTGTGCGCGCCGATCGATACCGAACCCCACGCGCTCACGCCGTTCGACCACCGCGTCGACGCCCTGCGCCAGCTTCTCTCCGCGAAGGGCCTGATGACGGTGGACGAACTGCGCCGCGGCATAGAGGCGATCCCGGAGGCTGACTACCACGCCCTTTCCTACTACGAGCGCTGGATGCGCTCGATCACCGCGACCCTGCTGCGCCGCGGCGTGCTCGACCGGGCGGAACTGCACGCGCGCCTCGCGCGGCGCGAGGCGCGGCCGTGATCCCCGACGGCGCCATGGTGCGGGTCCGCGATCTCTGGCCGGAGCGCGACGGCCCGGCGCATGTCCGCACGCCGCACTACCTGCGCGGTCGCACCGGCACGGTCGTGCGCCACCTGGGCCACTTCCCCAACCCGGAGGACATCGCCTTCAGCCGCCCGGCGCCATCCCTCCCGTTGTACCACGTCGCCTTCCGCTCCGAGGCGGTCTGGAACCAGCCGCCCGGCAGCGACACCCTGCTGGTCGAGATCTACGGCCCCTGGCTGGAGGCAGTGCCGTCGGAGGCAGCATCGCCGGAGACGGCGTCACCGGAACCGACGCCATGATCCCGCCTGACACCCTGGCCGATGCCCCAGCCGACGCTTTGCTCGACGTGGTCACGCAGATGCTCGCCGACGCCTCGATCGTCACCGCCGCCGAGATCGACGACCGCATCGCCCTGACCGATCGGACCTCGCCGCAGCAGGGCGCACGCATGGTCGCCCGCGCCTGGACCGACCCGGAGTACAGGCGGCTCCTGCTGCGCGACGGCACGGCCGCGGCCGAGGCCCTCGGCATCGCCATGCGCGGCCTGCCCCCGCTCGGCGTGCTGGAGAACCGCCCCGCACTGGATCGCCAGCCTGGCCTGCACCACCTCGTGGTCTGCACGCTGTGCAGCTGCTACCCCCGCGCCGTGCTCGGCTACCCGCCGTTCTGGTTCAAGTCCGCCGGCTACCGCGCCCGCGCCGTGCGGGACCCGCGCGGCGTGCTCGCGGAGTGGCACACGGTGCTTGCGGACGACATCGCCATCCGGGTCGTGGACAGCACCGCGGACTACCGCTGGATGGTGCTGCCGCTCCGCCCCGCCGGCACGGATGCGTTGTCCGAGGAACAGCTCGCCACCCTGGTGCGCGAGGGCGACATGATCGGCGTCACCTCGCCCGTCCTGCCAGGCCGGCTGCCCGCGCCATGACGCCACAGGCCCGGACCCGATCCTCGTGCCACGCCTGACGCCCGGGCTCGGCAGACGCGCGCTCCTCGAAACCCTCGCCCTGGCAGCCCTGCCTGCGAGCATGGGTGCCAGGGCGACGCCTGCCGCGCCGTCGCCCCGCCCGCTGCCCGGCGATCCGTCTCCCGCCTGGCCCCGCACCCTGACCGCCAGGACCGAGATGGCGGTGCAGGTCGTCGATTTCGGCTGGACCCGCGACCGCGTCATGTTCGGCACCGGCGGCCCCGACGGCGCCGTCACCAACGAGATCCACACCCTGGAGCCCGGCGCCCACCACGTCCGGTTCCGCTTCCACAACGGCCTGCGCACCGGCTGGACCATCTCCGGCGCCTCCTACGCCCCCACCGCCGTGGCGCAGAGCAACCCCGTCGACGCGGCCGGCGCCCCGCTCACGCCCCGCCCTGTCACATTCGGGAACGCCGGCCGCGACCTGTCGCTCGCCGAGCAGCGCGCCGCCCCAGCCGTCATCGCCCCAGCCGCCATCGCCACAACGCTCGACCTGCCGCCCGCCGGCGACGCCCCGACCGGCGGCCCCGACCCCGCCTACGGCGACCCGCCCGCCCTCGTGTTCTCCGACTGGATGCCGCTCGACCCCGTCGCCCGCGCCGACGGCCAGCCCGGCGCCCTGGTCATGCTGCGCGTGCGCACGCCAAGCCCGCGCTTCACCGGCATCCAGCCGACCTACCTCCACGACGAGCGCTTCTTCGCCGGCACCCCCGACAGGCCATGGCGCGCCCTGTTCCTGCACGGCGACGGCGGCACCACGAACTACCTCGCCGCCACCGTCACCGATCCGCAGCCGCTGCACGACTACCTCGGCAACGGCCTGTGCTGCGGCGTGCAGTGGCTCGGCGAGCAACCCGGCCTCACCCTGGTCTCGGTCGGCGACTCGATCCTAATGGGCGGCGGCGAGCCGCTCGGCTATCTCGGCCCCCTCCGTCGCGCCGCCGACCGATTGTCCACGCAGGAGCGCCCGGTCTCGCACATCGGCGCCGCCACCTTCGGCTGCCCCAGCGCCGCGTTCCTCGCCGCCGGCCGCGACGCCATCCGCACCAACAGGGCGTCCTGCGCCTTCGTCCAGGTCTGGTCCGGCAACGACCCCCAGACCGTGGACGCCTCCCGCACGGCCTGCGACGCCGCCCTGGACTTCGCGCAGCACTGCATCCGCCAGGGCGTGACCCCCGTGCTGTGCTCGCCCGCGCCCCGCCCGACATCGAGCGGCACGCCGGAGCTGGAGGCCGTCCGGCTGTGGTCCATGCCGCTGCTGCGCGGCCTGGCGGCGCAGGGCGTCCCGTTCCTCGACATCGACGCCATCGTGGGCGACGGCGCCGCCAACGGCCGCTTCACCCGGTTCCGCCCGGACTTGGCCGCCGCGGACGACATCCACCCGAACAGCGCCGGCAACATCCTGCTCGCCGACGCGGCCCTCTCGATCCTGCACACCATGCGCGTGGTCGTAGTCTAGCGGCGGCGGCAAGCAGAAGGTAGCAAGCAAGGCTGGGCTC
>CAXSES010000431.1:0-2933 GCA_964236225.1 uncultured Acetobacteraceae bacterium | reverse complement strand
GGGGCGGCTCGCCCCTGGCGGGTCTGGGCAGAGCCCAGCCTTGCTTCGCTTACGGACCGGGGTCCGCGTCACCCCAGGCGCTGCAACGCCGCCGTCAGCCGGTCCTCCTCCAGCCGGGCCGCCTCCATCCGGCCCCGGGTTTCAGCGACGACCTCCGGCTTCGCCTGCGCGGTGAACCCCGCGTTGCCCAGCTTGCGTTCGAGCTTCTCCCGCTCCGCGGCGGCGCGGGCACGCTCCCTCTCCAGCCGCGCACGCTCCGCGACGAGGTCGATCAGCCCGGCCAGCGGCATCGCCAGCGTCGCCTCGTCGAGCACCGCCTGCGCGGCGCCGGCCGGGATCTCGCCGTCCAGCACACGGAACTCCGCGAGCCGGGCCATGCGGCGAATCGTCGCGCCCCAGGCCTCCGCGCGCGCGCGCGTGGAGGGCGACGCATCGCCGAGCAGCACCGTCGCCTTGGTGCCGGCCGGGACGTTCATCTCCGAGCGCACGACGCGGATCGCGCCGACGCAGCGGATCACCCAGTCCAGCGCCTCGCGCGAGGCGGCGGGATCGGCCACGCCGGAGGGGGTCGGCCAGGGCGCGCGGATCAGGCTGCCGGCCTCGCCGTAGCCGAGCCCGCCCCACAGCTCCTCGGTGACGAAGGGCATCGCGGGGTGCAGCAGCCGCAGCACCACGCCGAGCACGTGGGCGGCGGTGGCGCGCAGCTCGTCGGCCTCCTGGCCCTGCTGCGCCAGCTCGGGCTTGGCGATCTCCACGAACCAGTCGCACAGAGTGTTCCAGGTGAAGCGGGTGCAGGCGGAGGCATAGTCGGCCATGCGGAACGCCTCCAGCGCGGCCGTCGCCTCGGCGATCGCGGCGTCGGCGGCGTCGAGCACCCAGCGGCACAGCGGCGCCCGCACGCGCGCCGGGTCGAAGCCGGGGGCGGGCGGGGTCACGCCGTTCATCTCGAAGAAGCGCGCGGCGTTCCACAGCTTGGTGACGAAGCTGCGCTGCGTCTCCACCGCGGCGACGCCGAGCTTGACGTCGCGGCCCGGGCCGGTGAGCGAGGCCACGGCGAGGCGAAGGGCGTCGGCGCCGTAGAGGTCGACCAGCGCCAGGGGGTCGATGACGTTGCCGCGCGACTTGCTCATCTTCTGGCCGTGCTCGTCGCGCACCAGGCCGTGGATGTAGATCGTGCGGAACGGCACCTCGCCCATGAAGTGCGTGCCCATCATCAGCATCCTGGCCACCCAGAAGAAGATGATGTCGAACCCGGTGACCAGCACGTCCGTGGGGTAGTAGCGCGCGAGGTCCGCCGTCCTCTCCGGCCAGCCGAGGGTGGAGAACGGCCACAGCGCGGAGGAGAACCAGGTGTCGAGCACGTCCTCGTCGCGCGCCAGCGCCACGCCGGCGCCGAAGCGCGCGTCGGCGGCGGCCTGCGCCTCGGCCTCCGTGCGCTCGACGAACACCGTGCCGTCGGGCGCGTACCAGGCGGGGATGCGGTGGCCCCACCAGAGCTGGCGGCTGATGCACCAGGGCTGGATGTCGCGCATCCAGGCGAAGAACGTGTTCTCCCACTGGCCCGGCACGAAGCGGGCGGCGCCGCTCCGCACCGCGGCGACCGCGGGGCCGGCGAGCCGCGCGGCGTCCACGTACCACTGCGTCGTCAGGCGCGGCTCGACGACGGCGCCGCCGCGCTCGGCGTGGGGCACCTGCAGGGTGTGCGGCTCGACGCGGTCGAGCAGGCCGAGGCGGTCCAGCTCCGCCACGATGGCGCGGCGCGCGTCGTCGCGCAGCAGGCCGGCGAGGTTGGCCGTGAAGTCCGGGTCCGCGAGGCCGGGCACGGCGACGAGGTCGAGGTCCTCCAGGGTGACGCGCGCCTGGTCGTCGAGCACGATCGGCATCGCCAGCCCGTGGCGCTGGCCCACGGCGAAGTCGTTGAAGTCGTGCGCCGGGGTGATCTTGACCGCGCCGGTGCCCTTCTCCGGGTCGGAGTAGGCATCCGCGATGATCGGGATGCGCCGGCCGGTGAGCGGCAGGATCGCCTCGCGGCCGACCAGGTCGGCGTGGCGGGGGTCCTCCGGGTTCACCGCGATCGCCGTGTCGCCGAGCATCGTCTCCGGGCGGGTGGTCGCGACCACGATCGAGCGGCCCTGGGCGTCGTCGGCCAGCGGGTAGCGCAGGTACCACATCGAGCCGCGCGTCTCCCGGCTCTCCACCTCGAGGTCGGAGATCGCGGAGCGGAAGGTCGGGTCCCAGTTCACCAGGCGGCGGGCGCGGGTGATCAGGCCCTCGCGGTGCAGGGTGACGAACACCTCGCGCACCGCCTCGGACAGGCCCTCGTCCATGGTGAAGCGCTCGCGCTCCCAGTCGAGAGAGGCGCCGAGGCGGCGGAGCTGGCGCGAGATGCTGCCGCCGGACTCCGCCTTCCAGCGCCAGACTCGCTCCGTGAAGGCGTCGCGGCCGATGTCGCGTCGCTGCGTGCCCTCTGCGGCGAGCAGGCGCTCGACCACCATCTGCGTGGCGATGCCGGCGTGGTCGGTGCCCGGCTGCCACAGCGCGTCGCGGCCCTGCATCCTGCGCCAGCGGATCAGGACGTCCTGCACGGTGAAGGTCAGGGCGTGGCCGACGTGGAGGCTGCCTGTGACGTTGGGCGGCGGCACCACGATCGTGAACGGCGCGGCGTTTGAGGCGGGGCGGGCCTCGAAGGCGGCGCCTGCCTCCCAGAGGGCATAGAGGCGGGCTTCCGCGGCGGCGGGGTCGAAGGTCTTGTCGAGCATGGCGCGGTTCTAGCAGGCGCCGACGAGGATCGAACAGCCCACGGCGCGGCCGGGGAAGGCAAGGCAAGGTTGAGGCTCCGCCTCAAACTCCGCCAAAGGCTCGCCTTTGGAAACCACGACTTAAGCAAGGCCGGGTCCAGGGGGGGCTTCCCTCCTGGCGGGTCTGGGCAGAGC
>CAXSES010000430.1:1558-2933 GCA_964236225.1 uncultured Acetobacteraceae bacterium | reverse complement strand
CCCTGGCCTTCCTTGCCTGCCTGGCCGGCCCAAAACTGTACCAGCGTCGTTCTCCCGGCGCCCTATGGCCAGCCAGACGGCGCCCTCGCGGACGCCTCACCCAGGGGCCGCATCGTGGGTGGACTGCGCCACGACCCTGTACAGGGCCGGATTGGCATGCACGTCGGCATTCCCGCCCTCGGCGACATCGATCCTCCTGAAGGCCGCGTGGTACGACTCCTCGCTCTCCCAGGTCGCCACGTTGACGTAGAGGAAGCGGGCGTCGTCCTGGAGCGCGCGGTGCAGCCTGGTTTCGATGAAGCCCTCCTGGCCCTGCACCTGCGCCGAGGTCCGCCTCCACTGTTCCAGGAACCCGGCCTCGTCGTCCAAGGGCACCTCGAACGCGTTGATGAGCGTCACTGGCATCGCGCCACCTCCTGTTGCCTGATCGTGCGGTCCGGGTTGGACGCGCCCGGGACGGGACCCGGTCAGCCTGCCCCGCGCCGCGGGCGCCGCGGGCCGGCCAGCTCCGTCCATGGGCTGGCCTCCGGCCCCTCGGCGATGAGCCCCTTCTCGTCGGCGTTCCTGAAGAAGGACAGCATGCCGGCATCCTCCATGTGCGTTCGGAGCGCCTCCTCGTCGGCCCAGTGCTCGAGCAGGAGGAAACGCCGCGGATCGTTCCTCGAGACGTGCACGACGAAACCGAGGTTGCCCGGGGCGGCCAGCGCTGGGCCGACGGTGGCGAGGATGGCGTCGCGCAGTTCGCCCTCCTTGCCGGCCGTCGCCGTCAGGCGGCTGATGCTCGTCAGCGGTTCTTTGCTGCCGGGAAGCGGCATGGCTCACTCCGAACTGGATGGGCGGCGGCCGTCGTCGGACCATGGCCGCCGCGACCGGGACCGGGCCTCAGCCGACCTGCGCGAAAATCCCGCGGGACGGATCGACGAACTCGACGATGTTGCCGTCAGGGTCCTCCACGAAGATCGTGCCGATGCCGTAGGCCAGGTCGCCCGTGCCCGTGATGTCGCGCCGGCCCGGCTTGCCGCCGCCGGGCTTGTGGAGTTCGGCCTGGAACGGCCTGAACCCGTGGCGCAGCAGCAGGGCGGCGGTCTCCTCCAAGCTGTCGACCTGGAGCGCGAAGTGGCGCGCGAGGTCGCCGATGTCGCGCCCCTCGTCGGACTCCTCGCTCGCTGGCATCAGGTGCACCATCTGCCCGTTCTCCAGCAGCAGCCAGTTCGGCTTCTGCGGCTTGGGCCTGAGCCCGAGCACCCCGCAATAGAACGTCGCTGCGACATCCATGTCCCTGACGCGCACGCCCACGTGGTTGATGGCCTTGATCGTCATGGTGCTGATCCCTGTCGTTGCAGAAGCGCCGGTTGCAGAAGCCCCGGCGTTGCAA
>CAXSES010000430.1:0-1458 GCA_964236225.1 uncultured Acetobacteraceae bacterium | reverse complement strand
AAGCCCCGGCGTTGCAAAGCCCCGGCGTTGCAAAGCCCCGGCGTTGCAAAGCCCTGGGCGAACTTCCTGGAGCGGCCATCGGCGTTCCTGGCCTGCCCGCCGATCGGCCATGGCCGATCGGCGGGGTTCAGCCAGCCAGCTTCAGCAGCCTCTCCGCGTTGGAATGCGCGATCCTTGTCTTGTCGTCGAAGCTGAGGGGCGCCTGCTCCAGGAAGCTCCGGGCGGTTCCGTCGTTGTGGTACTGGAACGGGTAGTCGGTCGAGTACATCACCCGATCGACGCCCATGACCTCGATCGCGCGCGTCAGGTACGCGGTGGAGTACATCCCGCTCGCGGTCACGTGGAAGTTGTGGCGGAAGTAGTCCGCCACCGGCAGCTTCAGGGCCTGCGTCCAGCGCGAGATGCCCGCCGCGCGCTCCAGGTAGAAGGTGATCATCTCGCCCCAGTGGCCGAGAACCACCTGCAGGCTCGGGAACTGGTCGAACACCCCGGCCACGATGAGGCGGATCGCCGTCACCCCCGCCTCCACGTGCCACCCCCACCCCCCGGCCGCCAGGCCGACGCTCAGCCTGGGGTCGAAGCCGTCGTAGTGGAGCGCCCTGACCGGCCTGGGCGCGATCTGCGGATGGATGTAGATCGGCACGCCCAGCTCCGCCGCCACCGCCAGGAGAGGCCGGAACTCCTCGTGGTCCAGGTAGCGGTCCCCGGTGCGGCCATGGATCATGGCGCCCCTGAGGCCCAGCTCCCGGACCGCTCGCCGGAACTCCCCGGCCGCGGCGGCGGGGTCGGGCGTGGGCAGGGTGGCGAACGCCGAGAACCGGTCCGGGTGCGCCTTCACCGCGGCCGCCAGCCGGTCGTTGGCCTGCCGCGCCAGGGGCACGGCCTGCTCCGGCGCCAGGACCTGCGTGCCCGGCGTCGTCACCGACAGCACCATCAGGTCGAGCCCGATCACGTCCATCTGCCGCAGCCGGCCCTCCCCCAGATCCTCCAGGCGCGAGATGATCTCCGGGGTCTGGAACAGCGCGACGCTGTCGTCGCGCGCCTCGGGGCCGAGATTGGCCAGGGCCTGGCCGATCTCCGGCGTCCAGCAATGCTCCTCCAGTCCGATGATCCGCATGACGTGTCTCCCTGGCGGCGGTGGCTTGGCGGGTGGGGAAGGGGCCGGTCAGCCCGGGGCGCGCGCGCGCGCCATGGGCTGACCGGCCAGCCTCACGGCGAGAGATTGTGGCTGACCAGGGAGGCGACCTCCCCTGCGTGTCCGCCCAGGATCGCCTTGGCGCCGTACAGGGCGGTCCCGAGCACCTGGGCCGGGGCGATGTGCGAGGGCATCACCAGCTCGAGGCGGTCGGTGACGACGTCGAGCAGCGCCGGGCCGGGCTCGGCGAGCCACGCCCGCACGGCGTCGTCGAGGTCGTCCGCCCGCTCGACGCGCCGTCCCCAGAGCCCCATGGCCTCGGC
>CAXSES010000429.1:0-2943 GCA_964236225.1 uncultured Acetobacteraceae bacterium | reverse complement strand
TCCGAGACGAGCTGCTGGCTTGCGAGGCGTTCAACACGCTGGCGGAGGCCAAGGTCCTGATCGAGCAATGGCGCAAACACTACAACACGGTGCGCCCGCACAGCTCGCTGGGCTACCGACCGCCAGCACCCGAAATCATCCTGCCAAGGACGCCGGTGCCCGCAAGCCCTCCGGGTCCGGCGGGATCAGCCGCGGCGCTCGGCATCACGCTGAACTAAGATTTCACCTGGATCACCCGATGGGGGCTGGCCACTCACACACCTTCAACCCAGGATAGTTGTGAAAACCGGCTCTAAGGGTACAAGGAAAAGTACTTTTCTGGAACCTCTTTCAGACCCAACCTAAACAAGAACCTCTGTGTCCGCCCGCCGGTTTGCACGCCGCGATGTACGTGCTGGAAGAAACTCCTGCCAGCGACGGCGAAGTCGCAGGACGGAGTGGTCGAAGCGCCCGTGCCTTGTCGCGTCAGCCCGCCAGCGCCCCCACCAGCGTGCTCCCCAGCGCCGACGGGCTCTCCGCGACGAAGATCCCCGCCGCCCGCATCGCCTCCACCTTCGCCGCCGCAGTGTCGCGCCCGCCGCTGATCACCGCCCCCGCGTGCCCCATCCTGCGACCGGGAGGCGCCGTCGCCCCCGCGATGAACCCCACCACCGTCTTCGCAGGCTTCCCGCCCCCCGAGCGCGCCAAAAACTCCGCCGCCTCGATCTCGCTCTGCCCGCCGATCTCGCCGATCATGATGATCGAGTCCGTCTCCGGGTCGGCCAGGAACATCTCCAGCACCTCGATGAAGTCCAGCCCCTTCACCGGGTCGCCGCCGATCCCCACGCAGGTCGACTGCCCGAGCCCCGCCGCCGTGGTCTGCGCCACCGCCTCGTAGGTCAGCGTGCCCGACCGGCTCACCACGCCGACCCGCCCGGGCCGGTGGATGTGCCCCGGCATGATGCCGATCTTGCACTGCCCTGGCGTGATCACGCCTGGGCAGTTCGGCCCCACCAGGCGCGACCCCGACCCCGACAGCGCCCGCTTCACCCTGACCATGTCGAGCACCGGGATGCCCTCGGTGATGCACACGATCAGCGGGACGCGCGCGTCGATCGCCTCCAGGATCGCGTCCGCGGCATACGGCGGCGGCACGTAGATCGCGCTCGCGTTCGCCCCCGTCACCGCGGCGGCCTCCGCCACAGTGTCGAACACCGGCAGCCCCAGGTGCTCGCCCCCGCCCTTGCCCGGCGTGACTCCCCCGACCATCGTGGTCCCGTAGGCGATCGCCTGCTCGCTGTGGAAGCTGCCCTGCGCCCCGGTGAACCCCTGCACCATCACCCGCGTGTCGCGCCCGACGAGAACCGCCATCAGACCGCTCCCTGCCCGGACGCCCCGTCCGCCGCCGCGGACGCCGCCGCCCCGGACACCGCCCCCAGCACAGCCCCGTCCGGCGCGCCGCCACCAGCCCCGCCGCCCGCCGCCCGCACCGCCGCCACCACCTTGCGCGCCGCGTCGTCCAGATCGTCCGCCGCGATGATCGCCAGCCCAGAGCCCGCCATGATCGCCTTGCCCTGCGCCACGTTGGTCCCCTCCAGCCTGACCACCAGCGGCACCGACAGGCTCACGTCGCGCGCCGCCGCCACCACGCCGTCGGCGATCACGTCGCAGCGCATGATGCCGCCGAAGATGTTGACCAGGATGCCCTCCACCTTGGGGTCGGACAGGATGATGCGGAACGCCGCCGCCACCCGCTCCTTGGTCGCCCCCCCGCCCACGTCGAGGAAGTTCGCCGGGCTCGCCCCGTACAGCTTGATGATGTCCATCGTCGCCATCGCCAGCCCGGCGCCGTTGACCATGCAGCCGATCGTGCCGTCCAGCGCCACGTAGTTCAGCGAGTGCTTCGCCGCCTCGATCTCCTTGGCGTCCTCCTCGCCCTCGTCGCGCAGCGCCTCGATCTCCGGATGCCGGAACAGCGCGTTGTCGTCGAAGCTCACCTTGGCGTCCAGCGCCACGATCTCGCCCGACTTGGTCACCACCAGCGGGTTGATCTCGATCACCGCGCAATCGAGCGAGACGAACGCATCGTACATCTTCGTCACGAACGCCGTGATGTTCCTCGCCTCTCGCCCGTGGAACCCCAGCGCGAACGCAAGCCTGCGCCCATGGTAGTCCGACACGCCGGCCGCCGGATCGACGCTGACCCGCAATATCTTCTCCGGCGTGCGCTCGGCCACCTCCTCGACCTCCACGCCGCCCTCCAGGCACGCCATGATGACGACCCGCCCGGTCTCGCGATCCACCAGCAGCGACAGGTAAAGCTCGCGCGCGATCTCGCACCCGGCCTCCACGTACACCCGGCTCACCAGCCGCCCCGCCGGCCCGGTCTGCTTCGTCACCAGCGTCCGCCCCAGCATCGCCTCCGCCGCCGCCCTGACCTCCGCCAGCGAGCGCGCCAGCCGCACGCCTCCGGGCCGCTTCCCCGCCTGGTGCGGCCCCTCCATCTCCTCCGCGATGAACCCGGCGCCGCGCCCGCCCGCGTGGATCTGCGACTTCACCACGTACACCGGCCCAGGCAGCCGCCCCGCCGCCGCCTCGGCCTCCTCCGGCGTCCACGCCAGCTCGCCCGCCAGGACCGCCACCCCGAAGCCGCGCAGCAGCTCCTTGGCCTGATACTCGTGTATGTTCATGGGCCGCACTCACTGTTGAAACCGGGCGGGCACGTCATGCCCGCCCGCCGGGGCCGCAGGCTCGTGAAGAAAGGAAGAAAGCAAGGTTGAGGCTCCGCCTCAAACTCCGCCAGGGGAAGGTCCCCTGGACCGCCTTCTCTTAGGCAAGGCCGGTCCAGGGGCGAGACTGGCCGAAGGTTCCGACGACCCTCTTGGGTCGTTGGAAGGGCCAGGCGAGGGGGCTCGCCCACGCCTTGAAGCAGGGGCGGGTCTGGGCGGAGCCTGCCAAAGGGTC